>NZ_JBBMEP010000019.1:0-54236 GCF_040096475.1 Faecalibacterium faecis
AGCACATCCATATTAAGTATGATGGGCTGGGGTATATCCCTCTGGATGAACTGGAAGCAAAAGAAAAGGCGTGACCGAAGTCACGCCAAATCTGCCCCATTGCGGGAACTTTTGCAAATACTGTTTTATGGGAACTCTGCTACGGGGAACGCCCTGTTGTACATATCGTTGTCGTAGGTGGATTTTTCAGGGTGCGTCCGGGTGGGCGCACCCTGTTTTTACGTTTAGTCCTCTAGTCCGTGACTACCAGCCGCATTCTTCAGATACTCCTCTGGCTCACCGTTCAGAATCAACTCAGCATACGCCAGCGGGTCATTATAGATGAGGTAGTCCAATTCAGTCCGCTGTGCCATAGTGACATCCAGTGCATCCTCGACCCCGGTGCAGTTGATGGAAATTTTTCTCCCATCCCGGAGCAGCAGCTCCACACAGCCGGTGTCCATGTTAAAATGACAGGCTCTTGCATCGTACTTCATAATCGTGTCCTCCTGAAATCACTGTCTGGCTTGTATCGGTCAATCTATGATTTCGGATTTCGTCTTCTGTCGGAAACCGCTATTGAGCTTTCCGAAGAAAACAAATAATCCGAACCCATCTCCTATTGGAAATAAGTTCGGATTATTTTTGTCTGGTCGGAGTGGCGAGACTCGAACTCGCGGCCTCCTGCTCCCAAAGCAGGCGCGCTACCAACTGCGCAACACCCCGGCATCCGGCGGCACTGCTGCACCGCCGGAATATAGTATATCGTTTTTGGAGCGGTTCGTCAATAGCGGCGTGGCCCTGCCGTGCCTTTAATTAAAGGAGCGGAAGCCCTTGCCGATGATCTCACTGGAATTGACGATGGTGATAAAGCTCCGGGGGTCGTTCTCCCGCAGGAAGTTGCGCAGCTGCAGGGCCTGACGGCGGGTCAGCACCGTCACCAGCACGCTCAGCTCGTGGTGGGTGTAAGCGCCGTAAGCCTTTTCCACGGTAGCGGAACGGTTCATTTCCTTGATGATGAAGTCCAGAATGGGCTGCGGGTTGGACGTCACGATGGTGCACACCTTGCGCAGGCGGATGTTCTCGATGGCACCGTCCACCACAAAGCTCTTGCCGATCAGACCAAGGATGCAGTAAAGGCCGGTGCCCATGCCGAACCGCCATGCCGCCGCCAGCACGATGAGGATATCGCTGGCCATCAGGGCTTTGCCGATCTCCATAGAGGTATATTTTGCCAGAATCAGGGCCACAATATCCGTACCGCCGGTGGATGCACCGATGTCGAACACGATCGCCGCACCCAGAGCCGGCAGGAACACGGCGAACACCAGATCCAGCATGGCATCGCCGCTCATGGAAACGTTGACGGGATAGAGCCACTCGCACACCGACACAAAAAAGGACAGCGCAAAGGAAGAATAGATCGTCCAGCCCATGGTCTTGATGCCCAGAAAGACGAAGCCCAGCACCACCAGAATCAGGTTGATGATCCACATAAAGCCGCCCACGTTGATCTTAGGGAACAGGTCTGCCAGCAGAATGGACAGGCCCGAGGTGCCGCCAAATGCAAAATGATTGGGATTTTTAAAGTAAACGATGCCGACCGCCGTCAGGATCAGGCCGAGATTCAGCTCACCGAAGAAATTTAAATTCTTCAGCATATTTTTCCTGCTGAACGCTTCTTTTAAACTGTTCATGGGGTTCCTCCTATTTTAAACACGGCAAAATGCGCTGTATGCCATGCAAAAATATACTCTCCTTGCACGGCGGTGTCAAGGGATAGGGAAAAAGTTGTGGAAAACAACATGAATTGGGGATTTTTCGGATGGGAGAACTCCTTCAGTCAAAGCCTGACGGCTTTGCCAGCTCCCTCGGGGAGGGAGCCTTTGGCAAAGAGGAAAAGCTTTACCGTACTGCCAAGGGCCCCATCTCTGAGGGGGCTGTCACCGAAGGTGACTGGAGGAGTTAAGCTCCCCCTCTCGGGGGAGCTGGCGAGCGTATGCGAGACTGAGAGGGTTTTCTCTTGAAGAAATCGGCAGAATAGTGTATTATATAGTATTATGGAATATATAGGCACTTTGTGCCTTTGACAGGGGGAAAACATATGGCAGATAAAAACTTTCTGACCGACATCATCGACGCTGATCTGGCCGAGGGCAAGATCAGCGAGATCCATACCCGCTTCCCGCCCGAGCCCAACGGCTACCTGCACATCGGCAGTGCCAAGGCCATCTACATCAACTGGTCCATTGCAAACCAGTACGGCGGTAAGTTCAACCTGCGTCTGGACGACACCAACCCTGCCCGCGAGGGTGAGGAGTACGTGAACAGCATCATCGAGGATCTGCACTGGCTGGGTGCCGACCCCAACGGCGGCATCTTCTACGGCAGCGACTACTTTGATAAATGCTACGAGTATGCCGAAAAGCTCATCATGGAGGGCAAGGCCTACGTGGACGACCTGACCCGCGACGAAATGCGCGAGTACCGCGGTGCCGATGCCGGCAAGCCTTCCCGTCCCTCTCCGTGGCGCGACCGCACCCCGGAAGAGAATCTTGACCTGTTCCGCCGGATGCGTGCCGGTGAGTTCCAGGAGGGCGAAAAGACCCTGCGTGCCAAGATCGATCTGGCCAGCCCCAACATGAACATGCGTGACCCGGCTATCTACCGCATCAAGTACGCCGAGCATCACCGTCAGGGCAGCAAGTGGTGCATCTACCCGATGTACGACTTCGCACACCCCATTCAGGATGCCATTGAGGGCATCACCCACAGCATGTGCAGTCTGGAGTTCGAGAACCACCGTCCGCTGTACAACTGGGTCATCGAGAACATTTTCGGCACTGCCTTCCCCAAGCAGCGTGAGTTTGCACGCCTGAACATGACCAACACCGTCATGAGCAAGCGCTATCTGCGTGAGCTGGTGGAAATGGGCATTGTGGACGGCTGGGACGACCCCCGTATGCCCACCCTGTGCGGCCTGCGCCGCCGCGGCTACACCCCCACCTCCATCTTCACCTTCGTGCGGGAGGCCGGTATTTCTAAATCCGACAACCTGATCGACATGCGCCAGCTGGAAGCCTGCATCCGCAGCGAGCTGGACCTGACCGCTCAGCGCCGCATTGCCGTGCTGGACCCCGTAAAGCTGATCGTAGACAACTACCCGGAGGACAAGACCGAGTACTTTGATGTAGCCAACAACCCCAACCGCGAAGCCAACGATACCACCACCCGCAAGGTGGCCTTTACCAAAGAGCTGTGGATCGAGAATGAGGACTTTGCCGAGGTGCCGCCTCCCAAGTTCAAGCGCCTGACCATTGGCGGTGAGGTGCGTCTGATGGGCGCTTACATCGTCAAGTGCACCGGCGTGGAGAAGAATGCCGACGGCAGCATTGCCGCCATCCACTGCACCGCCGACCTTGAGACGGGCAACGGCAATCCCGCCGACGGCCGCAAGGTCAAGGGCACCATCCATTGGGTGAGTGCCGCCCATGCTGTGGATGCCGAGGTGCGCCTGTACGACAAGCTGTTCACCGAGGCCAACATGAACGCCATCCCCGAGGGCAGCGATTACAAGGACTACCTGAACCCGGAAAGCGTTGTTGTGTGCAAGGGCTGCAAGCTGGAAGAAAGCCTGAAGGACGCAAAGCCCGGTGAGAAGTTCCAGTTCGTGCGCACCGGCTTCTTTACGCCGGACTCCAAGAACCCCGGCGTTTACAACCGCGTCGTCACCCTGCGCGACAGTTTCAAACCCGCAAAGTAAAAATATATCACGTCAAAAGGGAGCATTTGATCTTTTATGAAGAAACTCACCCGGAATGTTATCATCATGGCTGTTGTCACTGTCATTATGGCAGTTGTGCTCGGCCTGTACATCAAGTACACCGGCACTGTGCCCGCTGCCGACAACGCCGCCAGCCTGACGGATGGCATCTATACGTCCAGCGCTCAGGGCTGCCTGAGTGATGTGACCGTGACCGTCACCGTCACCGGCGGCCGGGTGACCGGTGTGGAGATCGATGCATCCGGCGAGACTCCCGAACTGGGCGGAATCGCTGCTGAAACTCTGGCAGACCAGCTGACCAAGGCTGGTTCCACCAGCGGTGTGGACGCTGTTGCCGGTGCTACCATGACCAGCGACGCTGTGTTCACCGCCATGGACGACTGCCTGAGTCAGGCAGAGTAAAGACCCGAAAGACCGGCATGGTTCACAGCTTTGCCGGTCTTTTTTCTTAAAATACAGCACAAGGAGAGGGAACATTATGGGCGTATTATCCAATCTGGAACCAGCTTCGGTTTTTTATTACTTTGAGGAGATCTGCAGCATTCCGCACACCTCCCACCACGAAAAGGCACTGAGCGACTACTGCGTGCAGTTCGCCAAGGCCCACGGCCTTGCCTGCCGTCAGGACGAGATGGGCAATGTGCTCATCAAGGCACCGGCCACACCCGGATACGAGAAGGAGCCGGGCCTGATCCTGCAGGGCCATCTGGACATGGTGGGCGACAAGACCGCCGACTGCCCGCTGGATCTTGAGAAGGATGCCATCCACCCGGTCGTAGACGGCGGCTATGTGTGCGCCGAGGGCACGACCCTTGGCGGCGACGACGGCATTGCCGTGGCCTATGCGCTGGCTGTTCTGGATGCAAAGGACATTCCCCACCCTGCGCTGGAGGTCGTGCTGACCGTCTGCGAGGAGGTGGGCCTGCTGGGTGCGTCTGCCATGGATTTTTCCGACCTTGAGGGCCGCCTGCTCCTCAACATCGACTCCGAGGAAGAAGGCGTGCTCACCGCAGGCTGTGCGGGCGGACGCCGCGTCGAGTGCCATCTGCCCATCACCCGTGCGGCTGTGACCGGCACCGCCGTGAAGGCGGACATCGCGGGACTTGTGGGAGGGCACTCCGGCACCGAGATTCACAAAGGCCGCGCCAACGCCATCGCTCTGCTGGGGCGCTGGCTGACACTGCTGACCGAAAATGGCGTGGACTACGCCGCTCTGGCACTGTCCGGCGGCGCAAAGGAGAATGTCATTCCCAAAGAAAGCAGCATCACGCTGGTGCTGCCCGCAGGCATCACCGAGGGCGTGCACACTGCTGCCGCTCAGTTCGCCGCACAGGTGCAGGCCGAATATGGCACGGCAGACCCCGCCATCTGCCTGCAGCTCACGGAACAGGGCTGCGGCGCGTTCAGCGCATTAGATGCCGATTCCACCCAGCGCCTGCGCAAGGCCCTGCTGCTGATGCCATGGGGCGTGCAGGCCATGAGCATGGATGTGCCGGGCCTTGTGGAGACCTCGCTGAATCTGGGCGTTGCCGAGATGGACGAGCAGGAAGCCATTCTGCGCTTCTCCCTGCGCAGCTCGGTGCCCTCGGCGAAGGAGCTGCTGAGCTGCAAACTGCAGACCCTGACCGAGCTGCTGGGCGGCAGCGTGCGGTTCCACGGCGACTATCCCGCTTGGACCTACGCCCGCAAAAGCGCCCTGCGCGACCGCTGCGTTGCTGTGTACGAGGCACAGTACGGTGCAAAGCCCCAGATCGTTGCCATTCATGCGGGCCTGGAATGCGGTATCCTCTCGGGCAAGATCGACGGGCTGGACTGCATCTCCTTTGGCCCGAACCTGCTGCATGTCCACACCCCCAATGAGCGCGCCGACATTGCATCGGTGGCCCGTGTGTGGGAATACCTGAAGACTATTCTGGCTTACAAAGCATAACGGCCCAAAACACAAAACGGCACCTGCGGAATTGGCAGGTGCCGTTTTTGCATAACTCCCTCAGGCACGGCTCACGCCGCGCCGGAGGCTCCCTCAATGAGGGAGCCTCCGGCGAAAAGATAAAGTTTTCCGCTCGGCCAAAGCCTCCCTCCTTGAGGGAGGTGGCATTGCGAAGCAATGACGGAAGGAGTTTAGTCCAGATACTTGATCTTGCCCGGCTCAATGCCCTTGATGCCAAGGCCCGGCTCGTTGGAAACCGTGATCTCCTTTTCGTTGAACACTGCACCGCCGAGGATGGGGTCCTCACTGCACAGCACGGGGCCGTCCAGATCCACGCGGGTGATGATCTGCTTTGCGCAGGCCAGATGCACGGCGGCATTCACGCTGATCTTGGCTTCCAGCATACAGCCGATCATGCACTCCACGCCGTACACCTCGGCAGCGGATGCGATCTTGAGGGCGTTGTACAGGCCGCCGCACTTCATCAGCTTGATGTTCACGAGGTCTGCGGCTCCCATCTGCATGATGGTCAGTGCGTCCTGCGGGGAGAACACGCTCTCGTCGGCCAGCACCGGCACATAGGAGCGCTCGGTAACATACTTCAGGCCTTCAAAATCGTGGGCCTTGACCGGCTGCTCCACGAATTCGAGATCAAGGCCCTTCTCCTGCATTCCGTTCAGGATGCGCACGGCTTCCTTAGGAGTCCAGCCCTGATTTGCGTCGATGCGGATGCAGGTCTCCTTGGGCACAGCACCGCGGATGGCGCTCAGGCGTGCGATATCCTTTTCCGGCTCCTTGCCCACCTTGACCTTCAGGCAGTCGTAGCCGCGGTCGATGGCGTTCAGGGCATCGCGCACCATCTCTTCGGGGTCGTTGACGCTGATGGTGATGTCGGTGACGATGGACTTCTTTGCGCCGCCCATCAGCTTGTACACAGGGATTTTGTACAGCTGGCCGTACAGATCCCACAGGGCCATATCCACAGCAGCCTTGGCGCTGGTGTTCTTCTGGATGCAGGCATTCAGTGCGATCATCAGGTCTTCAAAGTCGTCCACATCGCGGCCGATGATGGTCTTTGCGATATGGTCGCGGATGGCACCGATGATGGCACCGGTGGTGTCGCCGGTGATCACACCGGTGGGAGGTGCCTCACCATAACCCACAGCGCCGGTGTCGGTGTGGATCTCTACGATCACATCCTCCACGCTGCTGACCGAGCGCAGAGCCGTCTTAAAAGGCACGCGCAGCGGCACGGAGATCAGACCGAGACGTACTTCCGTGATTTTCATGCAAAAACCTACCCCTTTCGATAAAAAAATATTGCCAGATTATGAAATCTATGGTAGTATTGTATACGAAATTGTCGATATTGTAAAGACAATTGTCCGCAAAAATTGCACAAAAAGAAAGGGGATTGGGTTCATGATCACAAACGGTTTCACCTACATCGCCGTGCTGGTGTTCATTGCCGCACTGCTGGTGTGGCTGCAACGCTACACGAAGTCGAAATTCTTCGACTATGCACCACCTATCGTTCTGCTGTACCTCATTACCATGATTCTCTGCACGCTGGGTGCATGGGACATGGAGGCCACCAAGCCTGCCTACTCCGTGCTGAAAAACAACCTGCTGTATGCAATGATCTTCCTGATGCTGCTGCGCTGCGACATCCGCAAGATCATCAAGCTGGGTCCCAAGATGCTGGGCGGCTTCTTTGCCGCTTCCGTCTCCATCTCGCTGGCCTTCATTGCCACCTTCGCCATCATGAAGGGGCCCCTTGGCTCCGAAGCATGGAAGGCACTGGGCGCTCTGTGCGGCAGCTGGATGGGCGGCTCCGGCAACATGGTCGCCGTGCAGGCTGCGCTGGACATCGGCGAAGCTGACATGGCCTACGCACTGGTGGTGGACTCCATCGACTACTCCATCTGGGTCATGTTCCTGCTGTGGGCCATCAACCTTGCTCCCAAGTTCAACAAGTGGGTCAAGGCCGACACCACCACGCTGGATGAAGTGTCCCGCCGTCTGGAAGAGGACGCAAAGGGCAACGAGGACAAGGCCAGCTTTGTCAACCTGATCTTCCTGCTGGGTCTGGCTCTGGTGATCTCCGCCTTCGGTCAGGACATCGGCGCAGCCCTGAACGGCGCAATGCCCTTCCTGGACAAGGCCACCTGGACCGTCCTGCTCATCACGCTGTCCGGCCTGATCGGCGCTGTCACCCCCGTGGGCCGCATGGCAGGCAGCACCGAGCTGTCCAACCTGCTGCTGTACTCCGTGGTGGCATTGCTTGCCTCCCGCGCAAGCTTCCTGGAGCTGACCGATGCACCCGCATGGATCCTGGCGGGCTTTATGATCCTGGCCATCCACGGCATCATTCTGGTGCTGCTGGCAAAGATCTTCCATCTGGATATGTTCACCTGCGGTGTTGCATCTCTGGCAAACATCGGCGGTTCCGCATCCGCTCCCATTCTGGCTGGTGCCTACAGCGGCGCTCTGGTGCCTGTTGGCGTTCTGATGGCTCTGATGGGCTACGTCATTGGCACGGCAGGCGGCCTGATTACCGCAAATATCATGGCTCTGCTGGCATAACAAATACTGCAAAAAAGGGGCTGTTGCATGTGCAACAGCCCCTTTTCTTATACGATTTTTTGCTTAGCCGCCCAGATATGCGCTGCGCACGCGCTCGTTGGTCAGCAGTTCAGCACCGGTGCCCTCCATGACCACACGGCCCGTCTCAAGGACGTAGGCACGGTCTGCCACGGAAAGAGCCATCTGTGCGTTCTGCTCCACCAGCAGGATGGTCATGCCTTCCTTGTGCACGTTCTGGATGATGTCGAAGATCTCCTGCACCAGCAGCGGCGAAAGGCCCATGGAAGGCTCGTCCAGCATCAGCATGGAAGCGTTGCTCATCAGTGCACGGCCCATAGCCAGCATCTGCTGCTCGCCGCCGGACATGGTACCGGCCAGCTGCTTGCGGCGCTCCTTCAGGCGGGGGAACAGCTCAAACACCTTTTCCTTGTTGGGTGCAATGGTGGAAGCAGGCTGGGTGTATGCACCCATGTCCAGATTTTCTTCCACGGTCATGTGCAGGAACACATGGCGGCCTTCCGGCACATGGGCAAGGCCTGCTTCCACGATCTTGTGGGCGCGCATGCCCTTGATGCTGCTGCCCTTGTACAGGATGTCGCCGGTCTTGGGCTTCAGCAGGCCGGAAATGGTCTTCAGGGTGGTGGATTTGCCAGCACCGTTGGCACCGATCAGGGTGACGATCTCGCCCTGATCCACCTCGAAGGAGATGTCCTTGACGGCGTGGATGTTGCCGTAATAGACGTTGATGTTATCAACTTTCAGTAACGTATCAGCCATGGCTTAGCCCTCCTTCTTGCCCAGATAGGCTTCGATGACCTGCGGGTTGTTGCGGATCTCATCCGGCGTGCCCTTGGCGATGATGCGGCCGAAGTTCAGCACGGCAATGCCCTCGCAGATGCCCATGACCAGGCTCATATCATGCTCGATCAGCAGCACGGCGATGTTGAACTCGTCGCGGATGCGGCGGATGGTCTCGGTTAGTTCTGCAGTCTCAGAGGGATTCATACCGGCAGCAGGCTCGTCCAGCAGCAGCAGCTTCGGGCTGGTGGCCAGTGCACGCATGATCTCCAGACGGCGCTGTGCGCCGTAGGGCAGGCTGCCTGCCTGCACATTGGCGAGGTCTGCCATGTGGAAGATATCCAGCAGCTCCAGAGCACGTTCGGTGCACTTCTTCTCTTCCTTCCAGTAGTTGGGCAGGCGGATCAGCGAAGATGCCAGATTGTACTTCATGGACTCGTGCAGGCCCACCTTGATGTTATCGATGACGCTCAGTTCCTTGAACAGGCGGATGTTCTGGAAGGTACGGGCCACGCCCATGCGGTTGACCTGATAGGTCTTTTTGCCGGCGGTGGGCATACCATCGATCAGGATGGAGCCGCGGGTGGGCTGGTAGACGTTGGTCAGCAGGTTGAACACGGTGGTCTTACCGGCACCGTTGGGGCCGATCAGACCGGTGATCTCGTTGCGGCCGATCATCAGGTTGAAGCCATCCACGGCGGTCAGACCGCCGAAGTCGATGCCCAGCTCACGCACGTCCAGAATGGGCTTTTTGTCCATGTCGCGGTCGGTCAAAAAGCCGCCGGAGGGCACACTGTGCAGCTTAGTCTGGTATTCACTCATGGTCTTTGCCCTCCTTTGCTTTCTTCTGGAACAGTTCGCCGTTCATGATCTTTTCCACAATGCGGCTCATGGAGAAGTCGTAGCTGCCAAGCAGGCCGCCCGGACGGAAGATCATCATGAGGACCAGCACCAGCGAGTAGACTACCATGCGGTAGCTGTCAAAGCTGCGGGTCGCCTCGGGCAGGATGGTAAGCACGGTCGCGGACAGGATAGAGCCCAGCATGGAGCCCATGCCGCCCAGAACCACCATGACCAGAATTTCGATGGACTTCATGAAGCCGAAGGTGGAGGGGTCCAGAACGCCCAGATAGCAGGCGTACAGGCCGCCGGCCAGACCGGCAAAGGCGGCGGAGAATGCAAAGGCCATGACCTTATAATAAGTAGTCTGGATGCCGCAGCTTTCGGCAGCAATCTCGTTATCGCGGATGGCCAGCACGGCACGGCCGTGGCGGCTCTTCATCATGGCGTGGATGGCAAAGCAGGTAATGACCACGCAGATGAACACATTGGCGAAGTTGGAATACTTGGGGATGTTCTTCAGGCCCTTGGCACCGTAGAACAGCTTGAAGCCCAGCACATCATCGATGTTGTTCAGGGTGATGCGGATGATCTCGCCAAAGCCCAGCGTCAGGATGGCCAGATAATCACCGGTCAGGCGCAGAGCAGGAATGCCGATCAGCACGCCGAACAGGCCCGCCACGATGCAGGCCAGCACCAGACCCACGACAAAAGCGACACCGGAGGGCAGATTGCTGTATTTCGTGAACAGGGCACAGGTGTAAGCACCCACGGCCATGAAACCGGCATGGCCCAGCGGCAGCTGGCCCAGATAACCGGTGGCAACGTTCAGCGAGACAGCCAGAATGATGTTGATGCCCACGGTGAGAAGCACCTTGTTCTGGTAGGTGGACAGCACGTTCTGGGTGAGGAAGGACAGGCCCACGAACAGCAGAGCCACCAGCACGGCGTTCATCAGGTAGCGCACGGGCATTTTGAGCGTTTTGCGTTTGGTATTCATCTTCATGCCCTCCTTACACCTTTTCCTGAACCTTGCGGCCAAGGAAGCCGGTGGGCTTGACCAGCAGCACGATGATCAGGATCGCAAACGTGACGGCATCCTTCCATGCGGAAAGGCCGATGGCGGAAACAAAGCACTCGCACAGGCCGATGGCGATGCCGCCGATCATGGCACCGGGAATGGAGCCGATGCCGCCCAGAACGGCTGCAACGAAGGCCTTCAGGCCCAGCATGGAGCCCATGGTGGGGGTCGCCTGCGGGTAGCTGCAGCAGTACAGCACCGAGCCGATACCGGCCAGTGCGGAGCCCACCGCAAAGGTAAAGGAAATGGTGCTGTTGACGTTAATGCCCATCAGACGGGCAGCGTCCATATCCTCAGACACGGCACGCATGGCCTTGCCGAGCTTGGTCTTCTGCACAAGGAAGGTGAGCGCCAGCATGGACAGCACCGTGACCAGCAGGGTGATGACAGAGGTGAGGCCCAGCGGCACAGAGCCGATGTGGAAGGTCTGGTTGGTGTAGTAGGCCGGAATGACCTTTGCACCGGAACCAAGGATCAGCTCTGCAGTGTACTCCAGGAAGAAGGACACGCCGATTGCCGTGATCAGCAGGGAGATACGGGGTGCGTTGCGCAGCGGGGTGTAGGCGATCTTCTCGATCACAACGCCCAGCAGCGTGCAGGTGATGATGGTGGCGCATACAGCAGTGACCGGGCCAAGGCCCAGCTGATTCATCACGAACCAGGACATGTACGCACCAACCATAATGACATCGCCATGGGCAAAGTTCAGCAGCAGGATGATGCCGTACACCATGCTGTAACCCAGTGCGATCAGTGCATAGATGCTGCCAAGGGACAAGCCGTTGATCAGCTGGCTAAAAAACACTGTCATGGACTGATACTTCCTTTCTTTGCGGCGTTTGCACGCCTTTTGGGGAATGCACTTTTTTACCAAAAAAGCGGAGACGGCCGAGCAAAACCTGTTCCGGCGGTCTCCGCAATGGGTCTTTTATTTCTGAGTGCTGCCTTTATGCCGCACACCGGTGCGCAGAATCAAAGCAGATCAGAACATTTCCTTCAGAACGGGGGTTGCACCGTCGAAGCACAGGATAGCGGTCTGCTTGACGGGGTTGTGGTGCTCATCGAAGGTGAAGGTGCCGGTGATGCCATCGATGGTGCCGCCTGCGATAGCATCGATGACGGCCTGCTTATAGTCGTCATCACCGGCGGCCAGACCGGCATCCTCAGCAGCCTGAATGCCGTAGACGACGGTCATGGCAGCATCGTAGCCCAGAGGAGCGAAGCCGTTGGGGTACTCCTCACCGTACTCAGCCTTGTAGGCATCCTCAAAGTCGGGGTTGGAGCCCTTTGCGTAGTTTGCGCAGAAGTAGGCATCCTTCAGCTGGTCGGCAGTTGCGTAGCCTTCCAGACCATCCCAGCCGTCGCCGCCCAGGAAGGGAACTGCCAGACCGATGCTCTCAGCCTGAGCCAGGATCTGACCGACTTCCTGATAGTAGTTGGGGCAGAACACCACTTCGGGAGCCTTGCCCAGAATGGTGGTCAGCTGGGTCTTGTAGTCCACATCGCCCTCAGAGTAGGTCTCCTGATCGACGATGGTGCCGCCCAGGCTCTCGAACTCGTTGACGAAGTTCTCTGCCAGACCCTCGTTGTAGTCAGCGCCCTTCTGGAAGATGACGGCTGCCTTGGTGTAGCCCAACCGCTGGTAAGCGTAGTCAGCCATCTTGATGCCCTGGAACGGGTCGGTGAAGGTTGCGCGGAACACATTCTCGTTCACGGTGTCGGTCTCGGCATCGTAGGTGACAGCCTCAGCGGTAGCGGAAGCGGTGACCATGGGCATGTTGTAGTCTGCGCTCTCGGCAGCAAGTGCCAGAGTCGGGGTGGTGGTAACATCGCCCACCAGAGCGGTGATGCCCTGATCGCACATCTTGGTGAAGCAGGTAACAGCCTGAGTTGCATCGCCCTGCTCATCCATGGCGATGATCTCCAGCTGCTTGCCGTTGATGCCGCCCTTTTCGTTGACCTGCTTCAGGTACAGGGTAGCGCCGTTGACAACGGCCTGACCGTAAACGGAAACATCACCGGTCAGAGGTCCAAGAACGCCCACCTTGATTGTGTCGCCGGAAGCAGCGGCACCAGAAGCTGCGGTAGAGGCGGAAGCAGCAGTGCTGTTGGAAGAACCGCCGCATGCAGTCAGAACGCCGGCTGCAGCAACAACACCTGCAGCGGCCAAGAAATTACGACGAGAAATCATCTTTTTCATAGTGAATATCCTCCTTAGGAGCATTCGTGCTTCAGTATAAAAACGGAAGCAAGGCCCTCTTTCCCTCAAAGCGACCTTGCTTCGTTATCAATATTATAGACCTGTGAGCCAAAATCCGCAATTCACAAACCGTCCATACTTTCAGGGGCATTTTGTGGACTTTGTTGCCAAAATAGCCAAAAGCAGTGGGTCTGTTTTGTGCACTATTTCAATTGCTTCATTTTGTTTGTGTGTCAGGTGAACACAATTCACAAGTTGCAAAAGGGTTACAGGGTCTCCATTTCGGCATCTGCGGCGAACTCGGCCTCTGCACGTGCCTCGGCAGCTTTGCCCTCTGCTTCCGCTTTGGCCGGAGACTCTGCAAGGATCTTGCGGATAGCGGTGAAGTAGAACACCAGCGACAGGCCGGTGCCGATGCACCAGCCCACGGGCCATGCCATCCAGATGCCCGTGCTGCCCAGAGCAGTGCTGCTCAGCACAATGGCGATGCCCACGCGCAGGATCAGGTCGGAGAAGGTGGCGATCATAAAGCGCACCATCATGCCGCAGCCGCGCAGGATGCCGTCAGTGACCAGCTTGAGCGACACCACAAAATAGAAGGGAGACAGGATGCGCAGGAACAGCATACCGGTGTCGATGGCCGGACCCTGCGGGTCATTCATGAACAGCAGCAGCAGGAAGCGGCCGAAGAAGAAGTACAGGAGCACGATGGGCACGCAGATGATCCACACCAGATTGCGGCCTGCTCCAAAGCCCTTGTGCACACGGTCCATCTTGCCCGCGCCCATGTTCTGGGAGGTGTAGTTGGAGATGCCGTTGCCCAGCGTGGTAAAGGAAGTGATGACCATGTTGTTCAGCTTGACGGCTGCAGAGTAGCCTGCAATGACGCTGGCACCAAAGGTGTTGATGACGCTCTGCAGGATGATGTTGCCCACAGAGACGAAGCTCTGCTGCAGGATGCTGGGGATGGCGACCATGGCTACCTTGCCCAGCATGTTCCAGGAGAAGAGCACCACCTTGTGGGTGGACTTGAAGGCGCTGATGCGGCGGAACACCACCACCATGGCCAGCACGCAGCTCACACCCTGACACAGGAAGGTGGCCCATGCCACACCGGCTACGCCCATCTTGAGACCGGCCACGAACAGGATGTCCACGCCGATGTTGGACAGGGACGAGACTGCCAGAAAATAGAAGGGCGTTTTGCTGTCGCCCAGAGCGGAGAAGATGCCGGTGGCGATGTTGTAGAAGAACATGAAGGGCAGGCCCAGCACGTAGATATCCAGATACAGCGAAGAATCCGCAAGAATCTCCTCCGGGGTGTTGATGAGCTCCAGCAGGCTGTGGCAGCCCACAAGGCCGATCAGCATCAGCACGGCGCACAGCACGGCAGAGCCAATCAGGGAAGTGTAGACCGAAGTCTTCATCTCATCGTAGTCCTTTGCGCCAAAGTAGCGGGACACGATGACCGAGCAGCCAATGTTGCAGCCAAAGGCAAATGCAATGAAGATCAGGGTGATCTCGTAGCTGTTGCCCACAGCAGCCAGTGCATTCTCGCCGATGAACTTGCCTGCAACGAGGCTGTCGGCAATGTTGTACAGCTGCTGGAAGATGATGCTGCCGAACATGGGCAGGCAGAACTTCCACAAAACCTGTGACGGCTTGCCGACCGTCAGATCCTTATTCATATAGAAAATCCTCCTCTATCTACCATAAAGAAACATATTAGAACCAAAAACAGTATAGAGTCGTCCTGACAAAAAGTAAAGAAAAATTTTAGTATATCTGCCATATGAAATTAACATGATAGGCATGACGCATCCCCGCTGCTGCCAGTGGGCAGACTGTAAAGACCAGCTGTTTCCTGCTTTGCCGGAATGTTCTGCCCCATCAGCTGCCGTTTTTTGCCCCTTAAAAAGTTTACATCCGCAAACATGCGCATCGGCTCTTGCACCGGGCCGGAAAGCGTGGTAGGATACTGTTGGTTAGTTAGACACAACTATCCTAATTGGCCGTCACCCGTCTGCCCGCCCCGGGCAGCACAGGGATGGAAATGATATTCAGGAGGTTTTCGAGATGAACGATCTGGAAATTGAATCTGTTGTTGGCCGCGAAATTCTGGACTCCCGCGGCAACCCCACCGTGGAAGCGGAGATCACTCTGGCCGACGGCACTGTGGCACGCGGCTGCGCACCTTCCGGCGCATCCACTGGTGAGTTTGAAGCTCTGGAGCTGCGGGACGGCGACAAGGGCCGCTATCTGGGCAAGGGCGTGACCAAGGCTGTTGAGAACATCAACACCGTCATTGCTGATGCTGTTGTGGGCATGGATGCCTCCGACATCTACGCCATCGACGCTGCCATGATCAAGGCCGACGGCACCAAAGATAAATCCAATCTGGGCGCAAACGCCATTCTGGCCGTGTCCATTGCCGCCTGCCGTGCAGCCGCTGCTTCTCTGGATATGCCGCTGTACCGCTTTCTGGGCGGTGTGAACGGCAACCGCCTGCCCGTGCCCATGATGAACATTCTGAACGGCGGCGCACACGCCACCAACACGGTGGATACGCAGGAGTTCATGATTATGCCGGTGGGTGCACCCTCCTTCAAAGAGGCGCTGCGCTGGTGCGCTGAGGTGTTCCATGCTCTGGCTTCCATCCTGAAGGCCAAGGGGCTGGCTACCTCCGTGGGCGATGAAGGCGGCTTTGCCCCCAACCTGTCCAGCGACGAGGAGACCATTGAGACCATTCTGGCCGCCATCGAAAAGGCCGGTTACGTGCCCGGCAAGGACTTCATGCTGGCTATGGATGCCGCGTCCTCCGAGTGGAAGAGCCCCAAGGGCAAGGGCTTCTACAAGCTGCCCAAGGCCGGCACCGAGTTCACCTCCAGCGAGCTGATCGCACACTGGAAGAGTCTGGTGGAAAAATACCCCATCATCTCCATTGAGGACGGTCTGGATGAAGAAGACTGGGAAGGCTGGCAGGAGATGACCCGCGAGCTGGGCGGCAAGGTCCAGCTGGTGGGCGACGACCTCTTTGTGACCAACACCGAGCGTCTGGCCAAGGGCATCGGGCTGGGTGCAGGCAACGCGATCCTGATCAAGCTGAACCAGATCGGCTCTGTTTCCGAGACGCTGGAGGCCATCAAGATGGCTCACAAGGCCGGTTACACCGCCATCAGCTCTCACCGCTCCGGCGAGACCGAGGACACCACCATTGCCGATCTGGCCGTGGCTCTGAACACCTGCCAGATCAAGACCGGTGCTCCCAGCCGTACCGAGCGTGTTGCAAAGTACAACCAGCTGCTGCGCATTGAGGAGCAGCTGGGCGGCAGCGCCGTTTACCCCGGCATGGCAGCTTTCAACGTAAAGCGCTGAAGCTGTTGAAAACCAATTGATCTTCCGGCACCCGTACTGCTTTTGCAGCGGCACGGGTGCCGTTTTGTTTTCTCCCAATTTTTTCCTGCAATCCGCTGCTCTGCCCAGCCGTATTCCATGCATGCCGGGCATTTTGACCCGAAATTGCAAAAAAAGGAGCAAAACATTCATGTTATCTACTCTGATCTCTCTGCACAAGCTGCTGGGCACCGGCGATTTTGTAAAAGTGCTTCTGATCCTGCTAAAGGGGCTTTTCGGCTGATGCAAAGCCGCCCTTCTCACTGCGGAAACGGGACTGCCTTACCGGCGGTCTCTTTTTTTGCCTTCTCACTTTACTTTCTTAAAAAAATATGCCATAATGAAACCAGTATTTTTCGGTTCAAAAGCCGTGCCCTGTACTGGGAAATCAGGGCCAGAATCCAACAGAAGAGGGGTATTTTGATATGAGCAAAACCATCATCCCGGCAAACTATACGCCCGCGCTGAACCTGTACGACACGCAGCGCGCCATTGGTACGGTCAAGCGTCTGTTTGCCGACACCCTGTGCGCCACACTGAACCTGTACCGCGTGTCTGCTCCGCTGTTTCTGGAAGCATCCACCGGTCTGAACGACGACCTGAACGGCGTCGAGCGCAAGGTCACCTTTGATATCAAGGAAAGCGGCATTGAGGCACAGGTGGTGCAGTCACTGGCAAAGTGGAAGCGCAAGGCCCTGAAGGACTACGATTTCCGTGTGGGCAAGGGCCTGTACTGCGATATGAACGCTATCCGCCGCGACGAAGATCTGGACAACCTGCACTCCATCTATGTGGACCAGTGGGACTGGGAAAAGGTGATCCGTCTGGAAGACCGCAACGAGGCTTACCTCAAGAGCGTGGTGCGCTCCATCGTGTCCGCTGTCTGCGCCACCGAGATGAACCTGCACGCCATGTTCCCCCAGCTGCAGGAGCTGCCGCTGCACAGTCCCAACGTCACCTTCATCACCACGCAGGAGCTGGAGGACCAGTACCCGGACCTGACCCCGAAGGAGCGTGAGAACGCCTTTGTGAAGGAGCACGGCACCACCTTCCTGATGAAGATCGGCGCTCCGCTGAAGAGCGGTAAGCCCCATGACGGCCGTGCCCCCGACTATGACGACTGGGATCTGAACGGCGATCTGCTGTTCTGGAACGACCCGCTGCAGTGCAGCTATGAGCTGAGCAGCATGGGCATCCGCGTCAGCCCTGAAAGCATGGACAAGCAGCTGACCATGGCTGGCTGCGACGACCGCCGCGCCCTGCCCTTCCACAAGGCCGTACTGAACGGTGAGCTGCCTTACTCCATCGGCGGCGGCATCGGCCAGAGCCGCCTGTGCATGCTGCTGCTGGGCAGCGCCCACATTGGCGAAGTGCAGGCCAGCGTCTGGGACGCAGCCACCCGCGAAGCCTGCGCCAAGGCAGGCATCCCGCTGCTGTAAGCAGGTTTTCCACACAAAGATTCAAAAGGCAGGATACCACCCTCATGGTGATACCCTGCCTTTGTTCGTTTTCTGCCCGTATCCGGGGAGAAATAGTTCGAGTCCTGTACCGCCCACCACGAAAAAAGTCCCCAGACCAAAGGTCTGGGGACTCGTGGTGGACGGTACAGGACTCGAACCTGTGACCTCCTGCACGTCAAGCAGATGCTCTACCAGCTGAGCTAACCGTCCATAAGTCATATCGACTTGAATAGTTTACCACAGCCTGTGCAAAAAAGCAATACTTTTCTGTGATTTTTTATTTTTCCGCCTTCAGCGACCTGTGGACGATATCGTACAGCACCGGCTTCATGGCTTCAATATCATCGGGTTTGCCCTCCAGCACGCTGGAATAGCACACCGACATGCACATGCTGCCCAGTGCCGTGATGCGCTGGTAGATCTCCCGCTCGGTGCGGCCGGCCATTTCCGGGCTGGTCAGCACCACATTCAGCAGCTTGCGCATCAGAGGCTCGGCTTCGCGGCTGGCCTCGATCTGATCCAGCCCCGGCCATATGAAGTTGTGCTCCAGAAACTTGAGCACCAGCGTATCCTTCCGCAGTGCTTCGATGATGTGGTCGATCACCGCCACCATCTTGTCCGGGAAGTTTTCGAGCTCTGTCTGCTTTTCCACCGCTTCGCACGCATCGCTCAGCAGCTGGTAACTCACCCGGCCCAGCAGCGCCTGCATCACCGCACCTTTATCCTGAAAATACAGATAAAAGGTGCCCTTGGCCACCTTGGCCCGGCTGGTGATATCCTCTACGCTGGTTTTTGCGGCACCTCGCTCCAGAAACAGATCATAGGCTGCTTCCAGCAGCGCCCGGCGCTTCTCCTGCTTTTTGCCCTCCACGGTACCCATATTCCCTGACGATTCCTCTTTTCCGCTCGTTTTCATTCGCTCATTTGTGTTGTCTCAATCATTTTAGCAGTCCTTTTCCGATAGTGCAAGTCAAAAAAGCTATACAATTTCAGGCAGTTGATAAGAAAACTGACTTCTGGTCATTTTTGTACTTGACACCTGGTTTGTCATGGTTATAATAGTGTTTGCTTGGAAATGACCGCCAGTCATTTTACTAAGATTTTTAACCATTTTCTATGGAGGGTTCTCATGAAAAAGATCGCACAGGGCATTGTGCGGCTGCGCAAGCTGATCCTGACAGTAGCATTCCTGCTGTTGATCCCTTCCGCAATCGGCGCAATTGCTACCCGAATCAACTATGACATCCTCACCTACCTGCCGCAGGATCTGGACTCCATGATCGGCGAGGTAGCCCTTGAGGACGATTTCCATCTGGCCTCCACCGGTATGATCACGGTAGAAGGCTTACCCACAAACGAACTGATCGCCATGAAGAAGGACATCGAGGCTGTTCCCGGCGTGACCCAGACCTTCTGGCTCAGCGATGTGATCGACCCCAGCATCCCCACCGAGATGCTGCCCGCCGATGTACAGCAGTTCATGTTCGGCAAAAACGATTCCACCATGCTGATCGTCCGCTTTGACGCCCCCAGCGCCAGCGACGAGACCATGGAAGCCGTCGCTCAGATCGAAAAGCTGCTGCGCAAGGACTGCTTCTTCGGCGGTATGAGCGTTATCCTGCAGGACACCAAGGCACTGGTCAATCAGGAAATGCCCATGTACATCCTGATCGCCGTAGGTGCCAGCCTTCTGGTGCTGTTCCTTTCGCTGGAAAGCACCATCACCCCGCTGCTGTTCATGCTGGGTCTTTTGTTCCCCATTGCGTACAACTTCGGCACCAACATCTTTCTGGGCCAGATCAGCTACATCACCGAAGCACTGGCCACCGTGCTGCAGCTGGGTGTCACGATGGACTTCTCCATCTTCCTGCTGCACCGCTATCAGGAAGAGAAGGAGCTGCGCTCTTCCAACGAGGAGGCCATGACCAGCGCCATCTGCAAGACCATGACCTCCATCTCCGCTTCCAGCCTGACCACCATTGCAGGCTTCCTGGCACTGTGTGCCATGCGTCTGACGCTGGGCCGCGATATCGGCCTTGTCATGGCAAAGGGCGTTGCCCTCGGCGTCATCTGCACCGTGGTCATCCTGCCCTCCCTGATCCTTACCTTTGATAAATGGGTGGAAAAGTACAAGCACCGCACCGTGATCCCCAAGCTGAAAAAGCTCAGCTACTTTGTTTCCAACCACTCGGTGCCCATCGTGGTTATCTTTATCCTCATCCTCATCCCCTTTGCCATCGCGCAGAACAAGACCGAGGTGTACTACACTCTGTTCGACTCCCTGCCGCAGGACCTGACCGGCATCGTGGGCACCAACAAGCTGGGCGAGGACTTCGGCATGACCACCAGCCACTTCATTCTGGTGCATGACGACCTGACTGCCACCGAGGTGAGCGACCTGTGCGATGAACTCAAGGACGTGGATGGCATTACGCAGGTGGTAAGTCTGGATTCCATCACCGGCCCGGGCTTCCAGACCGAGCTGCTTCCCGACAGCATCATGGAGATCCTGCAGTCCGGCGGCTACAAGCTGATCCTTGCCAACAGCTCTTATAAGACTGGCACGGACGCCATCAACAACCAGCTGGACGAGATGATTTCCCTCATCAAGACCGTTGACCCCGAGGGCGTCATCACCGGCGAGGGTGCCATGACGAAAGACCTGATCGAAGTGGCAGATGTGGACTTCAAGAACGTCAACGTCTGGTCCATCATGGCCGTTCTGGTCATCATCGCCGTTTCCTTCAAGAGCATTTCCATCCCGGCGCTGCTGGTGGCCAGCATTGAAGCCGCCATCGCCATCAACATGGGCATCCCGTACTTCACCGGTACGCAGCTGCCCTTCATTGCAAGCATCGTCATTGGCACCATCCAGCTGGGTGCTACCGTGGACTACTCCATCCTGATGACCACCCGTTACCACGAGGAGCGCGCCTTTGGGCGCACCCCGAAGGAAGCCGCCCAGCAGTCGCTGGAGCACTGCAGCCAGTCCATCCTGACCAGCGGCCTGACCTTCTTTGCCGCCACCGTCGGTGTGGCTGCCATCAGTAAGATGGAGCTGCTGAAGAGCATCTGCCTGCTGATCTCCCGCGGCGCACTGATCAGCATGGTGGTCATTCTGGTGATGCTGCCCGCAGCCCTGATGCTGTGCGACTGGATCATCCGCCACACCACCCTCAAGTGGATGGTACCCGAATCCGCCAACGCCAAGAAGTCTGAAAAGGAGTAATTACGTTATGAAAAAATCGCTTCGTTTCGCCAGTGCGGCGCTGGCTCTCACCCTCGCCGCAGGCTGTGCAATGCCCGCATTTGCAGCTGGTAAGAGCAGCTTTTCCAAATCCGAGACCGTCTATGCTGTGATGAACGGCGACGGCTCCATCAAGAGCACCACCGTCAGCGAGCACCTGTACAGCGCCTCCGGCCTTGCAAACGTCACCGACAAGACCACCCTGACCGACATCCAGAACACTGAGAGCGATGCCGAGTTCACCCAGAACGGGGAAGAGCTGGTGTGGAACACCAACGACACCGATGTTTATTACAAGGGCAATACCGACAAGGCCCTGCCCATCGATGTGAAGGTGACCTACGCTCTGGACGGTCAGGAAGCCGCCCTTGAGGACATCATTGGCAAGAGCGGCCACCTGACTGTGACCGTCAACCTGAAGAACAACGAGACCGGCACCGTGAACGTGAACGGCAAGGACCGCACCATCGTCACTCCGCTGATCACCGCTGTGGGTGTCATTCTGGGCGGGGATGCTTCCAACGTGACCGCAGAACACGGTATGATCGAAAGCGCCGCCAAAAGCAGCGTTGCCGCCTTTGTTACCCTGCCGGGCGTGAAGGATTCCCTGTCCGGCCTGCTGCCCGATGAGGTGAACAGCATCGAAGACTATCTGCAGGACACCGTGACGGTGGAAGCCGATGTGGAAGACTTTACCTGCCCGCAGGTCATGGTGGCCTGCGCTACCAGCACGGCCGCTCTGGGTACGGACAATGTGTTCGACCTGAGCAGCATTAACGACCTGACCGACGGCATCAACCAGCTGAACGATGCCATGAGCCAGCTCATGGACGGCGCTTCCCAGCTGGTGGACGGCACCTCTCAGCTGGCAGGCGGTGTTCTGGCTCTGCTGGACGGTGCCAACACCCTGAACAACGGCGCTGCCGCTCTGGACGACGGCCTTGGCCAGCTGACCAACGGTCTGGACACCCTGAGCGCCAACAATGCAGCACTGAACGCCGGTGCGCAGCAGGTGGCTGACGGTGTGCTGGCTTCTGCCAACAAGACCCTGAAGGAAGGCGGCCTGATCGACGAGGACATGACATGGTCGAACTACGAGGCTGTGATCGACAACATCCTCACCATGAACGATAAGACCCTTGCTGCCGGACGCCGCAAGATCGTGCGCACCATCTGGGAGCAGGCTCCCAGCTTCAAGGACAGTCAGCTGGATCTGGCCCTGTATCTGTCCGCGACCAAGACGAACCACGATCTGGAAGCAGCCCTGAAGCTGATGCAGAACTTTGACGCTTCCATGCTGACCGGCGCTCTGGAGATGGTGACCAATGCCGATGCAAAGAACACCGCCAAGGCCGAGCTGAAGTATCAGGTGGAGAACAGTCAGGATATGGCCGATGTCCGCGCCCTGAAGACCAGCCTTTCTCAGATCCAGTTCTTTGTTTCCAGCGTGAACCAGTACACCGCAGGCGTGCAGACCGCTGCGGACGGTGCCCACTCCGCAAAGGATGGCAGCGCACAGCTGGCTGCAGGCACCAAGACCCTGTATGACGGCGTGAACACCCTGAACACCGGTGCAGGTCAGTTGAATGACGGCGCAGGCCAGTTGAACGACGGCCTGAACCAGTTCAACGAGGAAGGCATCTCCAAGCTGACCGGCGCGCTGGATCAGGATCAGCTCCATGGCCTGAAGACCGTGCTGGACGAGATGACCGACCGCCTGAACGACTACACCAGCTTTGCCGGTGCACCGGACGATGCCGAGAGCAGCGTGAAGTTCGTCTATAAGACCGCTGAAACCGTGGCTGCTGCCGACACCACTGCAGCCGAGACTGAGACGGTGGAGGAAGGCAACATCTTCACCCGTCTGTGGCAGCGCATCATGAACCTGTTCAAGTTCTGATAAGACATCTTCGAGAATTCATGTTGAACCTCTTTCCATAGAGAAGGGGCTGTTGCAAAACAGCCCCAACGAAAAAATGAGATAGACTTCCCCGAAAGGGGCTGCCTATCTCATTTTTTTTTGAGATCTGCCTTTGAGTTTTCAGCGTTCTGCCCGTTTTGTACGGTGAATGCGGCTGTTTTCAACATTTTAAAGAGACGCTGTTTTGCAACAGCCCTGCGGGCGATGGAATGGCCCGACTCGTGTCCGGCAAGAAAGCTGCCCGCCCACGATATGCAGGTTACTTGCGTGCGATCATTTCGGTGTAAGCCAGCACCAGCGGGCCGACACCCTTGGCATCGTTGCAGACCACCGGCTCGCTGAAGTAGTAGGCCAGAGAGCCGTCGCGGTGATCCTTGCCGCCAAGACCCGCCACCAGGCAGATGCCGTCCAGCTGCAGACTGCCATCCGGGTTCTTGGAGAGGTACTTGTCGCAGGTGCCGTAGAAGGCCTTTTCGGCCCATGCGGCCATGCGTTTCGGCAGGTAGCCCAGACGCACGCCTTTGAGCACCGCGTAGGCAAACAGAGCGGTGCCGCTGGTCTCGAGGTAGTTGCCCTCCACGCCGGGGTGATCCATCACCTGCCAGAACATGCCGGTCTCCTCGTCCTGGAATTTATGCACATCCTCAATGGTCTGCTTGAGCATTGCCATGATGCCGCGGTACTCGTTGTACAGCTGCTCGTCCATCCGCTCCAGCACGTCCACCATGGCTACCATGAACCAGCCCATGGCACGCAGCCAGAAGTTGGGGCTGCAGCCGGTGACGGGGTCGGCCCAGTACATCTGGCGGCTCTCATCATAGCCGTGGTAGTACAGGCCGGTCTTTTCGTCCCGCATGTGCTTTTTGATATTCATGAACTGTTTGTAGCTGTCGATGCAGCCCTGCATCTTGTTAAAGCGGGTCTCGTACTCCATGTAGAAGGGCTGGGCCATGTAGGTGCCGTCCAGCCACACCTGCCACGGGTAGATGTCCTTGTGCCAGAAATTACCCTCTTTGGTGCGGGGCTGGGTGGCCAGCTGGCTGCGGATGGTCTCGATGGCCTTGCGGTACTTTTCATCCCCAAAGATATCGTACAGGGTGAACAGGTTCTTGCCCTGATTCACGTTATCCAGATTGTACTCCTTGGGGTCGTAGGTCTTGATGGAGCCATCCTCCTGAACAAAGTAATCAATGAAGCTCTTGGAGAAGTTCAGATACTTCTCGTCGCCGGTGGTCTTGTACAGGCTCAGGCAGGCCGTGATCATGCAGCCGTCGATGTAGTTCCATTTGTTGGGCTTGCCGCTGCGCACCTTCTCGATGTTCCACATGGGTGCTTCGGCGCTGGAATTGGCGATCAGATAGTCCACGTAATCGCCCAGCATGGCAAGAATTTCTTCATGGGTCATGGTATCAGTCCTCCTCAAAATGGCCGACATTTGCAAAGTGCAGGCGTTCGCCCTCGTAGCCCTCGATCTTCACGTTGTGCAGGTCGATCTCTTTGACGTTCTCGGCGTAGATGGCCAGCTTCTTCACCAGAGGGCGGTTATCCGCCATAGCGGCCTGACCGGCCTCGGCATTGGGGTCAAAGGTGATCGTGACGTTCTTCATGGAAACGCGCTCAATGGGCTGCTCCGGCAGGCCGTCGAAGTAGCATCCCGCGAACTGAGCGTCGGTGGCGACGATGTCCTCCATGGTCAGGCTGCCCAGCTTCGGGGTGTACTCGTCCACGGGCATGGCATCGCGGCACTGCACATAGGGGCCGTGGCCGTCCGGGTCGCAGAAGTAGAACATGTTGATGACGAAGGGTGCCTTGACACCGCGCATCTCCACGTTGCGGAACACCAGCCCGTCGATGACGGCGGTGTTGCCGCGGCCACGGCGGGTCTTGACGCGCAGGCCGCGGTCGGTGTGGTCCATCAGGCACTGGGTGACCACCATATCCTTCACACCGCCGCTCATCTCGCTGCCAATGACGATGCCGCCATGGCCTTTGTCCAACAGGCAGTTGCGGATAACGGTGTGCTCACAGCTCTTTTTCAGCTTCATGCCAAGGAATACCTTGCTGGCCTTCATGGCAATGCAGTCGTCGCCCACATGGATGTTCACGCCGATGATGCGGATATACTCGCAGCTTTCGGGGTCGATGCCGTCGGTGTTGGGGGCATTGTAGGGGTTGTTGATGTTGAAGTTCAGCAGGTCAAGGTGCTTGACAAAGATGGGGTGGATCGTCCACGAATAGCTGTTCTGCACCGTGATGCCGTGCAGGCAAATGTTCTCGCTGTCCACAGCAGCCACAGCGCGGGGCCGCCATGCGATGCGCTTGATCTTGGGAGTCACCCACCAGTCGCCGTTCTCGGCATCGCAGTCCAGCGTGCCCTCGCCGGTCACAACGACATCGTGCACCTGCGTGATGTTCAACAGACCCGCAAAGCTGTCCAGCGGGTTGCCCTCCCAGCCGGTCAGGTAGTATTCATCCACTTCGTTCTCGCTGGGGATCACGCCGGGCAGGATGGGGTAGTGGGTGCGGTCATTGTCGCCCAGCAGCACAGCGCCCTTTTCAAGATAGAGGGTGGTGTTGCTTTTCAGGAACAGGCTGCAGGTGCGGTAGCGGCCTGCGGGCACATACACCGTGCCGCCCTTGGGGCAGGTGGAAAGAGCCGCCTGCAGCTTGAGGGTGTTGTCCGTGGTGCCGTCGGCCACCAGACCGTAGCGGGAAGCATCCACAAAGAAGGTCTCGGCCTCGGTGGTAAAGGTGCAGGTCAGGCTTTCGCCCTCGGCCTGCACACCCACCGTGTACTCCGTACCGGGCAGCAGGGAGAACAGGGAGAACACGTTGGTCTGGCAGGCTTCGTAGACGGTCCTTCCGTTCAGGGTAACGGTGAACGGGTGGGCCGGACGATAGCACAGGCCGTTTTCCAGCTCGAAAACAGCGCTGCGCGTCATGGAACGGATAAGCGACAGATTCATGGGAGAACCTCCTGATGGTTTTGTCTTGCCCAAATGCCTTGGGCATGGTATGATGAAAAAGAACCCTCTCAGTCAAACCCTTTGGGTTTGCCAGCTCCCCCGAAGGAGGGAGCTTTTATGGAGCGGAACGGTCAAATGCATAAAACCTCGCCCTTTGGGAGAGGTGGCATCGCGCAGCGATGACGGAGAGGGTTTTCCCTCGGAAGATGATGAGAAGTGTATTATGAGATCAGAACGTGAAAAGATCACCGGCAAGGTGGCCGCTGCCACCCTGCGTCTGAATGCGAACCGCTACGAGCTGCCGCCGGATGAGGACACCTGCTATCTGCTGCTGGTGTCGGAGGGCAGCGTCACGCTGGAATACGAGGGCGGGAATGTGCTGGTAAACCCCGGCAGCGCCGTGCTGCTTGGCCCCGGCGGCTGCCGCTTTGCACAGACCGGCAGCGCCGTGCCGCAGATCGTGGGGTGCCACTTTCCGCTGGGGATGCTGCATGATTTGAAAAACACAGCCGGGCGGGATTTCGGCCGCCTGTTTGCGCCCGGGGAGCGCACAGTGCTGTATGCACCGGTGCAGTGGCAGAGCCGCATCCGTACCCTGCTGGAAATGATGGCCAGCGCCAGCACCGAGCAGGATTACCCCGGCCCGCTGTACCTGCTGCTGATCCTGCACTATGTGGAGCAGGAGTGCATTGCCGAGAGCAGCGCTGTGGCGCGTCCCCACAACGAAACGGTGGAGCAGATCTGCGCCTACCTTGCGGCCAATTACCGGCAGAAGTTTTCCCTCACCGAGGTGGCGGCGCAGTTTTATCTTTCGCCCTACTACCTGAGCCGTTTGTTCCGGCGGGTAACGGGCCAGTCCATCGTGGATTACATCAACAACCGCCGCATCGAAGCGGCCCAGAAGCTGCTGGAAACAACTGAGCTTTCCATCAGTGCGGTGGCCGAGCAGACCGGCTTTGCCAGCGCCGCCCATTTCCGCCGGGTGTTCCGCGAGGTGATGGGTACTGGCCCACTGCAGTACCGCAAAGGACATAAGAAATAAGAAACACCCCCTGCGCCATCTACGGGAACGGCACAGGGGGTGTTTGTTTGTATCAGATAATCTTATGCTGTGCGGGGAAAGGGCTTAGCCCTTGACGGCACCGGCAGAGATACCTTCAACGAACTGGTCCTGTGCACAGAAGAAGACGATCAGCTGCGGCAGGATGGAGATGAGGGACAGAGCAAGGATCTTGTTCCAGGCGAAACCGGTATCACCGTCCATGGACAGCTTGACGAACAGGGACATCGGGTACTTACCGGGAGTGCTGACGTAAAGCAGCGGACCCATGAAGTCGTTGCAGCTCCACATGAACTGGAACAGTGCGCAGGACACCAGAGCGGGGCCAAGCATGGGCACGATGACCTTGTACAGGGTCTGGAAGGAGGAGCAGCCGTCGATGGCAGCGGCTTCGTCCAGATCACGGGGGACATTGCGCATGAACTGCACCAGCTGGTAGACGAAGTAGGTCTCGGTCGCAAATGCGCAGTGCACCCAGATAGCCAGATAGAAGGGGCTGTCCAGCCAGCCGAACTTGTTGTACAGCAGGTACTGCGGCACATTCAGAACGACCTGCGGCAGGAACAGGGTGGCCAGCATGATGTTGAACATCAGCTTACGGCCGGGGAAATCGAAGCGGCCAAAGCCGTAGGCAGCCACACAGGCGGAGACCACCGTGCAGATCACCTTGGGGATGACGTAGCTGTAGGTGTTCAGCATGGCCTGCAGGATGTTGATGGAACCGCCGAAGTTGTTCAGAGCGCCGCGGTAGCCATCCAGAGTGGGGTGCTTGATCCACAGGCTGATGCCTGCAAAGATCTCGCTGTTGTCCTTAAAGGTAGCGCTGATCATCCACAGCAGGGGATAGATCATGATGACGCCGACCAGGATCAGGACGAAATACTTGAAGAAGGTCGCGATTTTGTTCGATGCTTTCATTCCCATACTGGTCACCTTACCTTTCGTCAGAGTAGTAGACCCACTTCTTCTGGCTGGTGAATGCAATGATCGTCAGGATGCAGACGATGATGAACATGATCCATGCCAGAGCGGATGCCATACCCATGTCATAAGACTTGAATGCGTAGTTGTAGACCAGCAGAGAGATCAGCGTGGTGGAACCACGGGGGCCGCCGTTGGTGATGATGTAGGGGCCATTGAACTCCTGGAAAGCCTGGCAGATCTGAGTGACCAGATTGTAGAAGATGATGGGGGTGATCATCGGAACGGTGATGGAGAAGAACTGACGCCACTTGCCGGCACCATCAATGGTAGCGGCTTCGTACAGGTCTGCAGGCACGCCCTTCAGAGCGGCCAGGAACAGCACCATGGCAGAACCGAACTGCCAGATACGCAGGAAGCAGATGATCCACAGCGCGTAGCTGGGGTCAGACAGCCACTCGGGGCCCTGCACCAGACCAAAGGTGACAGCGCGCAGAACGGTGTTGAGCAGGCCGTCCACACTGAATACAGCCTTCCACAGAACGGCGATAGCAACAGAGCCGCCCAGAATGGAGGGGATGTAGTACACAGTACGGAACAGGTTGACGCATGCGATCTTGAAGTTCAGGATGTATGCGATGAACAGCGCAAAGACCAGCTTCAGAGGCACGGTGATGAAAGCGTACTTGAAGGTGATGAGCAGTGCCTTGGTGATCTTGGTGGTGGTAAAGGCCGTGATGTAGTTGGCCAGACCAACGAACTGGGTGCCGCTCTTGAAGAAGTTCATATCGGTGAAGCTGTAGTACAGCGACTGACCGAAGGGAACTGCCTTAAAGACGACGAAGCCGATGATCCAGGGGATCAGATAAAACAGACCCTGATATTTGTCCAGCCATTTCTGGAACGGGGTGCGCCCGATGGCGGGAGCATTGCTTTCTTTCATCTGGGAAATCCTCCTTTTTAAGGAATTTCGGAGCATGAGACGGACGAAGGGGTAACAGACTGGATACAGCTTTGTCAAGATTTTGTAATATATCTCTGACAAAAAAGGGGCATCTGCCGGTCGGGCGGCAGGTGCCCCTCAGGTTCAGTCAAAGGGTGCCCTTTTCTGTGCGTGACCGCACACGGCGGCACTCAAAAATGGAACTTAGCCGATGGTGTAGCCAACAGACTCCATGCCGTCCAGCAGGGTGTCAACAACGTCTGCGCCGGCAACGCCGTCGTAGTCAACGGTATCGAACACTTCCTGATAGATGCCGGTGCCGGAAGCCTTCAGGTCGTTGTTCTCGAACAGGGGATCCAGCTTGTTGGTGGTGAAGGCCATGACCTTGGCGTTTGCCTCAGCCACCAGATCCTTGACAGCGCCGGCAGCCTGAGCAGCAGCCAGACCAGCCTTGGAAGCGGGGATGCCGCACTCGGAACCCATGATGGAAGCGCCCTTCTCCTCGTTCAGCAGGAAGTTGATCAGGGTAGCAGCCTCGGCAACGCACTTGCTGGTCTTGGTGATGGCCAGACCCATGGAGACCTTGGAGAAGCCGCCGTTGTTGTCGCCGAACTTGATCTCTTCGCCAACGGTGAAGCCGTCCTTGTTGGCATCATCCAGAGCGGAGGAGTACTTGGAAGCAGCGGAATCCCACTCGAAGATGCCTGCGATCTTACCGGTGATCCACTCGTTGGACTGGTGGGTAGCGGTATCAGAGTTTGCGGAGTAGTAGGTCTTCAGGTTCATCATGACGTGGCCATCCACCAGGCTCTTGATGAAGTCGATGCCCTCAGCGATCTCGTCCTCGGTGTAGTTCAGGGTAGAGGTGACGGGGTCAGCCCAGTCCTTGCCGTACTTGGACTCGAGGTAGAAGACCATCAGTATCATACGGTCGTATGCGCCCAGATGCATGGGGTAGTAATCGTCGCCCAGCTTCTCCTTGAATGCCTTGCCGGCAGCCATCAGATCATCCAGAGACTTGGGAACTTCGGTGATGCCAGCCTTGTTGAAGGTGGTCATGTTCCAGAAGAAGATACGGCCGGTCATGGAAACGGGCACGCACTGCTGGCTGTTTGCAACGTAGCAGGCGTCCATGGCAGCGTCATCCCACTGGGTCAGATCCAGGAACTTGGAAACAGTGTTCAGGTCCACGAACTTGCTGCCATCAGCAGAGTAGTTGTACAGCCAGTTCCAGTTCACCTGGCACACATCCTGTGCGTTGCCAGCGATGAAGGCAGCTGCCATCTTCTCTTCCCAGCCGGACCATGCGGCGAAGGTGGGCTCGATGGTGATGTTGGTGTGCTCAGCCTGGAACTCCTTGATGGCGTTCTGGTAAGCCTCGTGACGGCTGTCGCCGCCCCACCAGCTGATGGTCATGGAAACAGGGCCGTCAGACAGTGCCAGGCTCTCGTCTGCAGAAGCAGCGGGAGCGGAAGAAGCGGTGGAAGCAGCAGAGCCGGATGCAGCAGAGTTGCCGCCGCAGGCAGCCAGAAGGCCGGCAGCGCCCACAGCGCCGGTGACCTTCATGAAATCACGACGAGAAATTGCCTTGCTCATTTTTGTTCTCCTCCTAAATACAGAAAACATCATCTCGAACGGGGGTCTGCACATACCCCGTTGTATACAATTATGATAACAAAACAACAACCAAAAAGAAAGACGCAAATTGCAGATATCTAAACAAAAAACGTACAAATATTGCTCTTGTTTCCGCGCAAGAATTGACGCCTTCGCTGAAATGAATAAACTTGGCTCGAAAAACTGTGCAACATGTATACTTCGCTATTTTGCATAGAAAACTGGGATGCATCATAGGAGGAACGTCGAATTTTGCAATAATTTTGTAAACATTCCGTTTCAGAACGTGGAAACGTTGCATACATTGTGGACGAACAACAGCTTAAAAAGCCCGGATGGGAGTCTTTGAACTGATATATCAATAGCGCAAAAAATGTGCACTCTGATATATCAATTGTTTGCGGCGGGCATCCGGCACCGGTCTTCGGGCATGGAAATCGGTGCTTTTTCGCCCTTTGGGGGGGTGAAGAAGCACCGACAGCGACATATTTTGCGCTGTTGTGTGGACTGCGCCTGTGGGCCGGGAATAAAAAAGAAAGGCTGCCGTGTCGTTGAACACAGCAGCCTTGTATACAAGTTTATTCAACCCGCGAAGCAGCTTTTTCGGCGTAGAACGCGCGCTTTGCCTTGAAATAGCACTGGGGGCACATGCTCACGTACTGCACATCGTTTTCCAGATCGATGGCCACCTGCTCGCCCTCAAAGACGAATCTGCCGTTCACCCTGCGGCAGTTGCAGATGGCCTTGCGGCCGCAGGTGCAGATGGTCTTCATCTCCTCGATGGTGTGGGCCAGCTCCAGCAGGCGGGTAGAGCCGGGAAAGCCCTTAAGCGAAAAATCTGCCCGCAGGCCGTAGCAGATCACCGGAATGTTCAAATCCACCGTTACCATGAACAGCTGTTCTGCCTGCTGCGCAGTGAAAAACTGGCTCTCGTCGCACAGCACGCAGGCCAGCGGCGCACCGTCAGCGTTGGCCGTGCGCACGGCCTCGAACACGTCCGTCTCCGGCGGGATCAGCAGATCAGCCTTGCGGCGCACGCCCAGACGGCTCACCAGCTCACCGCCGCCCTTGGTGTCCACCTGTGGCTTGAGGATCAGCACCCGCATCCCCTGTTCTTCGTAGTTGTGGGCTACCTGCATCAGGGCGGTGCTCTTGCCGCTGTTCATCGCGCCGTAACGGAAATACAGTTTTGCCATTTGAAAAACTCTCCTTACAGAACGAACCCTCTCAGCCAAAGCCTGACGGCTTTGCCAGCTCCCCCGATGGGGGAGCTTTTCTGTATCTTCCGGGCAGGCTGTCCCTGCGCCGGAGAAGCAGAAACTTTCCCGTCCCCACTCACAAAGCTCCCCTTTCGGGGGAGCTGTCGAGCGTATGCGAGACTGAGAGGGTTCAGCGGCATCTCAGGCTTTAACTGAGAGGGTTCTCTTATTACTTATAATAGGTACGTTCAGTCCTGATTGCGCAGGCGGTAGCCAAGGCTCATCAGGCTGTCGCCCAGATGGACGTTCTCCACCACCACATCGGGATACGGCACAGAGAGGTCATAGTGGGAGAAGTTCCAGAAGCCCTCGATGCCCAGATCCACCAGACGGCCGCTGACCTGTTCCGCACCGTCGCGGGGCACACAGAGCACTGCGACCTTGGGGTGATGCTCGGCACAGAAAGACTCCAGCTCGTCGATATGGCGGATCTGGATGCCGCTGATCTCCTTGCCCACCTCGCTCTGTGCCACATCAAAGGCGGCGATCAGGCGGTAGCCGTTGGTATCGGTGGTGATAAAGCGGCTCACTGCCTTGCCCAGACGGCCGCAGCCGATCAGGATGGTGGGCAGGCGGTCACCGTTGCCGAACAGCAGGCCTTCCAGAATGGAGAGCAGGTTTTCCACCGAGTAGCCAATGCCCTGCCGGCCATTCACATCGCCGATGCAGTTGAAGTCCTGCCGTACCTGCGAAGCGGTGGTGCCCATCTGAGCAGCCAGCTCGCGGGAAGAAATGCTGTTGATGCCGTCCGCCTGCAGAGAGCACAGATAGCGGTAATATTTGGGAAGACGCTTGATAACGGGAAGCGAAGCCCTTGCAGGAGTGTTCATAGAATACTTTCTCCTTTCGCTCTATCGCAGTACTTGCCGCAGCTGCCTGCTTTACAGATGCGGCACAAAGAAACCCCGATCCGTTTACGGGTTCATATTGCAGATATTACAGTCAATTATTTAAAGTATACTGCACCGATGGAGAATGTCAAATCATTCTCAAAAAATTTTTATGAAATGTTACCGCTTTTTTGCTGCAGCGGGTCTGCATAGCCCGGCACAGGCTGGGGAATGCTGACAAAAAACGCAGGAGGAAAGCACATGAATGATGAAACGCAGCAGACCGACGCGCGTCGGCTGGAAAAGGAAGAGATCGAGGATCTGGGCACGGTCACGCTGGCCCGCGGCGGGCATGTGATCCACTGCCTGACCGTCATCGGCCAGATCGAAGGCCATTCGGAAGCGCCGCAGGGCCAGAAGACCACGAAGTATGAGCATGTCATCCCGCAGCTGGTGGCCGCGCAGGAGGACCCCCGCATCGAGGGCCTGCTGGTGTTGCTGAACACGGTAGGCGGGGATGTGGAAGCGGGCCTTGCGCTGGCAGAGCTGATCGCCAGCGTGTCCAAACCCAGTGCAACGCTTGTGCTGGGCGGCGGGCACTCCATCGGTATCCCGCTTGCCGTCAGCGCCCGGCGCAGCTTCATCGTGCCCACGGCCACCATGACCGTGCACCCGGTGCGGCATTCCGGTGTCATTCTGGGGGTGCCGCAGACCATGCGCAGCTTTGAGCAGATGCAGCAGCGCATCACCGGCTTTGTGGCGGCCCACAGCGGCATGACCGAAAAACGCTACACCGACCTGATGCTCCACACCGGCGAGCTGGTGATGGACATGGGCACCGTGCTGGATGGACGCCGGGCCGTGAAGGAAAAGCTCATCGACGAGCTGGGCGGGCTTTCGGATGCGCTGGCGTGGCTGTATAAAGAGATTGAACGCAAATGAAGGCCGATTTTGTACAACAATAGGTTTGCCATTTTCTTCCCTGCGTGGTACAATAATAAAATCAAATAGTGTGTCTACTACAAACGCGGGGAACAAAGAAACATGGCAACAAAAAAACGTAAAACGACAACACGGCGCGCAGCATCGCGCAAAAAACGCGCAGAACAGCGGCTTCCGGCGGGGCTTGGCACCCTGTTTGCAGGCCTTTTGCTGGTGGTGCTGGCCTTTGTGGAGGGAGATTCGGCATGGAAGGCCCTGCACGATGTGCTGTTCGGACTTTTTGGCTGCGGCAGCTTTGTGCTGGGCGCGGCAGTGTGCTGCCTTGCTGTGCAGTATACCCGGGGCGAAGACCTTCTGCCCAAGATCTTCAAGCTGGTTCTTGGGCTGGTGTTTGCCTGCGGCACGATGATCGTTTTTTCCGATATCCAGCCGCAGGGCATGTCGGCATTCCAGATGACAGCTGCCTGCTACGCAAACGGCGTGAATGCATGGATCGGCGGCGGTGCGCTGGGTGCACTGCTGGGCGGCAGCCTGCTGCTGCTGTGCGGACGGCCTGCGGCAACCCTTATCATGATCGTGCTGGCACTGTGTGTCAGCCTGTACATTTTTGATTTGACCCCGGCAGAGGTGTGGCAATGGCTGTGCGCTGCGTTTGGCGGCGTGCACGCAAAGGGTGCGGCCATGGCGCAGCAGAGCGCAGCCCGCCGCGCTGAACGTGCCGCTGCCCGCGCGGCAGAAGCCGAGGCTGAGGAAGACTACGACGAAGCAGAAGATGAATACCGGGATGAGGAAGATGCCGAAGAGGAGATGGAAACTCCGGCTTTCCGCATCGGTGTGCCGGACTGGCTGAACGGCATCCGCCACTGGGGCCACAAGGTGACCGAAGAGATGGAGGCGGAGGAGCCGGAGGCCGCCCCGCAGCCGGAGCCGCCCGCAGATACTTCCGGCCAGCCGCTTGCCCAGCCGGAGCCTGCCGCCCCGGCCATCACGCCGGTGCAGGTACGGGTATCCCGGCCCCGGGCTTCCTTTGACGTAGACCTTGGCCCCGACCACACTGAGGTGAAGGAGGGCGGCAGCGAACCCATCGAGCCGCTCATCGTGGGCCCGGGCGGCACCTTTGGGCAGAACCCGCTGCGCCCGGCCCCCAGACCTGCCCCGCAGCCCATCGTACAGGACGCGGTGGAGACCGATGCATCCGATTTCTTTGCAAAAGCTGCACAGCCGGTGCAGCCTGCGGCAGCGGAAAGCTTTGATACTCCGGTCATGACCCCGGCAATGCCGACGGCCCAGCCGGAAAGCCCGGCAGCGGCAGTCACGCCGGAGATGCCCGCCGTGCCCATCCAGCCCGCAGTCCCGGCGGCACCCGCCCGGGTGAGCGCCGAAAACGCCGTTGCCATGCGCGGCACACCCGACGAGGACGGCTGGATCAGCATTACCAGCGAACCGGTGGAGGAAAAGGATATTAGCACGCTGGTGGCAGCGGCAATGGAAAAGCCTGCCGCTTCCGAGCAGGCCGCGGCAGCGGCCCCTGTGGACGAGACCGAACCGGTGGATACTTATCAGTACCAGTATCCGCCCATTGAGCTGTTTGAAAAATCGCAGGACGAGACCGACCCCGGCGCGCAGGAAGAGCTGAAAGCCAACGCCCAGAAGCTGGTGGACACGCTGGAAAGCTTTGGCGTGCGCACCCGTGTGCTGGATATCTCCCGCGGGCCGTCCGTTACCCGGTACGAGGTGCAGCCCATGGCGGGTGTCAAGATCAGCCGCATCACCTCGCTGGCAGACGATATCGCCCTGAACCTTGCGGTGGCGGACGTGCGTATGGAAGCACCCATCCCCGGCAAGCCTGCCGTGGGCATTGAGGTGCCCAACCACAAAAAGACCCCGGTGTATATTCGCAGCGTGTTCGAGAGCCAGAGCTTTTTGCGCATGACCTCACCTCTGGGCATTGCGCTTGGTAAGGACATTGCCGGTGTGGCACAGGTGGCAGACCTGTGCAAGATGCCCCATCTGCTCATTGCAGGCAGCACCGGCAGCGGTAAATCCGTGTGCGTGAACAGCATCATCATGAGCCTGCTGTTCCGCTCCAGCCCGGAGGACGTGAAGCTGCTGCTGATCGACCCCAAGGTGGTGGAGCTGGCCGAGTACAACGGCATTCCCCACCTGCTGATGCCGGTGGTCACCGAGCCGAAAAAGGCCGCAGGTGCCCTTGGCAGCGCGGTGCAGGAGATGGAGCGCCGCTATCATCTGTTTGCAGAGAACAATGTGCGCGACATCAAGTCTTTCAACAAGCTGGCCGCAGAACGGCCTGATCTGGAAAAGATGCCCTACATCGCCATTATCATCGACGAGCTGGCCGATCTGATGATGGTGGTGGGCAAGGATGTGGAGGACTCCATCTGCCGCATCGCCCAGAAGGCCCGCGCTGCCGGTATGCACCTGATCGTAGCCACCCAGCGCCCCAGCGTGGACGTGATCACCGGCCTGATCAAGGCCAACATCCCCAGCCGCATCGCATTTGCAGTGTCCAGTCAGGTGGACAGCCGCACTATTCTGGACGGCTCCGGTGCCGAAAAGCTGCTGGGCATGGGTGATATGCTGTTCATGCCCGTGGGTGCGCCCAAGCCTACCCGTATTCAGGGCACTTTCGTGCGGGATGAGGAGATCAGCCGTGTGCTGGACTTCATCAAGCAGAGCGGCACCGTGCAGTATGACGAAGCCATGATCGAAGCCATGGAAAAGCACGCCATTCAGGACGGCAAGAAAGGCAGCGGCGGCGCGGACTCCGACGAGGATCCCGATACCGACCCGATGTTCAAGCAGGCCGTGGAGGTGGTCATCGATGCCGGTCAGGCCTCCACCAGCCTGCTGCAACGCCGCTGCAAGCTGGGCTACGCCCGCGCGGCCCGTATCATGGACGAGATGGAACAAAAAGGCATCATCGGACCCTACGAGGGTGCCAAGCCCCGCGCTGTGCTTATCAGCCGCCAGCAGTGGCTGGAAATGCAGATGAACCAACCGGAGGAATAAAAATAAAAGAGCACTCGCCCGTGTTCAACCAAGAATGAGGATATTAGCAAATGGACAACTCTTCCCCTAAGATCTACACCGAATTTCTTCCCATCAGCCGGGCCGATATGGAGGCCCGCGGGTGGGAGCAGCTGGACTTTGTGGTGGTGGGCGGCGATGCCTATGTGGACCACCCCAGCTTTGGCACTGCCATCATCAGCCGTCTGCTGGAAGCCGAGGGCTATAAGATCGGCGTGCTGGCCCAGCCACGCTACACCGACTGCGAGGACTTCAAGCGGTTCGGCAAGCCGAAGTACGGCTTCTTCATCGGCGGCGGCAACGTGGACAGCATGGTCAGCCACTATTCCGTGGCAAAGATCCCCCGCGCCGAGGACGAATACTCCCCCGGCGGCAAGGGCGGCGCACGCCCGGACCGCAGCGCCACCGTGTACACCCGCCTTGCCAAGCAGGCCTATCCCGACCTGCCGGTGATTCTGGGCGGTCTGGAGGCGTCCCTGCGCCGCTTTGCCCACTATGACTACTGGCTGGACACCGTTCTGCCCAGCATCGCCGAGGATTCCGGCGCGGACATCATCAGCTTTGGCATGGGCGAGCACCAGACCGTGGAGATCGCCCGCCGCCTTGCCGCCGGGGAGCCGGTGGAGAGCATCACGGACGTGGACGGCACCTGTTACATGACCGACTTCGACCATCTGCCCGAGCGCTACGTGGAGTGCGCAGGCTTTAAAAAGGTGGCGTCGGATAAGACGGCGTATGCCAAGGCCTGCCGCATCCAGATGGACAATCAGGATGTGGTCAGCGGCCAGATCATCGTGCAGAAGCAGAGCGAAAAGTATCTGGTGCAGAACATCCCCGCAAAGCCGCTGGTGCGCGGGGAGCTGGATAAGGTCTACGCCCTGCCCTACACCCGCCGTTACCACCCCATCTACGAGAGCATGGGCGGCGTGCCCGCCATCCGTGAGGTGCAGTTCTCCATCATCCAGAACCGCGGCTGCTTTGGCGGCTGCAACTTCTGCGCCATCCAGCTGCATCAGGGGCGGCGTGTCACCAGCCGCAGCGCGGACAGCATCGTGGCAGAAGCCGAGCGCATGACCCACGAGCCGGATTTCAAGGGCTACATCCACGATGTGGGCGGCCCCACCGCAAACTTCCGCTTTCCCTCCTGCCGGGAGCAGATGCTGCGGGGCATGTGCACCGGCGGCAAGCACTGTCTTGCCCCCACCACCTGCTCCCACATGATCGTGGACCACAGCGACTACCTGAAGATCCTGCGCCGGGTGCGGGAGCTGCCGGGCGTGAAAAAGGTGTTCATCCGCAGCGGTATCCGGTTCGACTACCTGATGGCCGACCCGGACGACACCTTCTTCAAGGAACTGGTAGAGTACCATGTGTCCGGCCAGCTGAAGGTGGCTCCGGAGCACTGTGCCCCCAACACGCTGGCCTACATGGGCAAGCCGCCCATCGAGACCTTCAACAAGTTCAAGGATAAGTTCTATGAGCTGAGCAAAAAGGCCGGCAAAAAGCAGTATCTGGTGCCCTATCTGATGTCCAGTCACCCGGGCAGCACCCTCAAGGATGCGGTCTATCTGGCAGAATATCTTTATAAAAACCACATGCGCCCGGAACAGGTGCAGGATTTTTACCCCACCCCCGGCACTGTGAGCACCTGCATGTTCTACACCGGCCTTGACCCCTACACCCTGAAGCCGGTGTTTGTGGAAAAGACCCCCGAGGGCAAGGCGCTGCAGCGGGCGCTGCTGCAATACTACGAGCCTCGCAACGCCGAGAAGGTAGTCAAGGCGCTGAAGATGACCCACCGGGAGGACCTGATCCCCCTGCTGGTGCCCGCCGTAGGCCGCCGCGCCGTGCAGCGCTCTGCCCGCCGGGCCGAAGCCGCCGATGTGACGATCCACAATGACGGCACCTATACGGTGCGCCCGAACCAGAAGGGCCATAACGGCAAGCCTGCCCACGGCCAGAGCCGTGCCGCTGCACCGACAGGCCGTGCGCCCAGCCCCGGCGCACGCTTTGCGCCCCATTCGGCACCCGCGCGCAAGCCAAAAAACGATCAACAGAAAGAGAACACAACGTGGAAAACTGGAAAGAAGAAAAAGTAAACGCGCCTAAGAAAGGCCTGTGGCAGCGCCTTGCTGCGCTGGCCGCTGCCGCCGCACTGGTGCTGAGCCTTGCGGGCTGCAGCGGGCTGCCGTCCGTCCCGGGCGGAAGCGCCGATGTAGTGCCGAACCCGTCCGCTTCTGCTGCGGCGGCTGTGGATACGGTGGACGCACCCTTGGAGGTGCATTTCATCGATGTGGGTCAGGCGCTGAGTGTGCTGGTGGAATGCGACGGACAGTTCATGCTCTACGACGGCGGCAATGTGGACGACGGCAGTCTCATCGTCTCTTACCTGCAGAGTCAGGGGGTGGAACAGCTGGAATATGTGTTCTGCTCCCACGCGCATGAGGATCATGTAGGCGGCTTGGCTGCCGCACTGGCCTACTTCCCGGCGTACCATGTGTACAGCCCGGTGACCGATGCCTCCACCAAGTGCTTTCAGGATTTTGTTAAATACACCCAACAGCAGGGCCTGCAGGTAGAGGTGCCCGCCGTGGGCACGATGTGGCCGCTGGGCGGCGCTACCGTGACCATGCTTGGCCCGGTGGCACAGTACAGCGACACCAACGATACCTCCATTGTGCTGCGCATCGACTACGGCTCCACCAGCTTCCTGCTGACCGGCGACATGGAAAAGACTGCGGAGACCGACCTTGTGAACAGCGGCGCGAACCTCAGGGCCGATGTGCTGCAGGTGGGCCACCACGGTTCCAGCACCTCCACCAGCTACCTCTTCCTGAACGCGGTGCTGCCGGAAATGGGCATCATCTCCTGCGGCGTGAACAACAAGTACGGCCACCCGCACGAGGAAACGCTGAGCATCCTGCGGGATGCCGGGGTGGATGTGTACCGCACCGACCTGCAGGGCACCATCACCATTGGCAGTGACGGCCAGAACTACACCGTGGGCACCGAGCACTTTGCGGCAGATTCCGCGCTGAACCCCACCGACCCGGCGGCATCCAGCACGGCCCAGCAGGCGTACATCGGCAATGTGAACAGCAAAAAGTTCCATCTGCCTACCTGCCCGAACCTGCCGGCAGAGAAGAACCAGATCCTCTTCTCCAGCTATCAGGAAGCCGTGGAAGCAGGCTATACGCCCTGTTCCAGCTGCATCAAATAAAGAACGAACTCCCCCAGTCTGCTTCACAGACAGCCCCCTCTGGGATGGGGCCTTTGGCAAAACCGAAAAGCTTACCTTTTCGACAGAGGCTCCCTCCTTGAGGGAGCTGGCACGGCGTGAGCTGTGACTGAGGGAGTTTTCTTTTATCCGCCGCTCTGCGGGATTGATAAAATCCCACAGGTGCGGTATACTTAAGACCACTTTATTTCAAAAAAGCAAGGAGGTGTGGCGGATGATCGGTGCACCGCAGCCGCTGGTGCTGGCAAAACCGGCGGCGATCGATACAGCACAGGCAGCGCGGTATTTCGGGGCCAGAGGGGAACCGGACGACCGCACCATGACCCTGTTGGAAACATGCGCCATGCCGCTGCTGGCGGCGGCAACGCCCCGGGCGGTCTGGCTGGAAGCGGACACGGCTGCCCTTGCCGAAGCAGGCATCCTGCGGGGTGGGGATGTGATGAAGCATCTGGAAAACTGCCCGCAGGCGGTGCTGCTGGCCGTGACCCTTGGCCCCGGCGTGGATGCACAGATCCGCCGTGCCGGTGTGGGAGATATCGCGGCGGGCGTTGCGTCCGACGCACTGGGCAGCGCGCTGGCCGAGCAGGCCGCAGACGCAGCCGAAGCAGAGCTGCGCCAGTGGGCCGCAAAAGAGGGAAAGTATTTGACCGGGCGGTTTTCGCCCGGCTACGGTGACTGGGATATTGCAGTACAGCCGCTGGTGGCAAACGCGCTGGATACGGTGCGCCGGGCGGGCCTGTGTGTGACCGATACCAACCTGATGACCCCGCGCAAGAGCGTGACGGCCATTCTGGGGGTCAGCGGCCACCCGGTAAAGGGAAAACTGGCCGGGTGCGGCCACTGCGTGCTGCGCACCCGGTGTGAGTATAGAAAGAGGGGAAAGACCTGTGCAAGCGAGTGAACTTTTCAAGCAGAGCAATACCGTCCTGCTGGACGGCGGCATGGGCACCATGCTGCAGGCTTCGGGCCTGAAGCTGGGTGCAAAGCCGGAGGAGCTGAACATCACCAATCCGGAGCTGATCGAGAGCATCCATGCCAAGTATGCCGCTGCGGGCAGCCGCATCGTCAACGCCAACACCTTTGGCGCATCGGCCCACAAGCTGGCGGGCAGCGCCTACAGTCTGGAAGAAATCATTGCGGCGGGCATCGCCAACTGCAAGCGCGCCTGTGCGCCCTACGGTGCCCTGACCGCGCTGGATGTCGGCCCGCTGGGAGAACTGCTGGAACCCAGCGGAACGCTGGCCTTTGAGGATGCGGTGAGCGAGTATGCGCGCATCGTCCGGGCAGGCGCTGCCGCCGGGGCCGACCTCATTTTCTTTGAGACCTTTACCGATCTGTACGAGCTGAAAGCCGCTCTGCTGGCAGCAAAGGAAAACAGCGGCCTGCCTATCTTAGCCAGCATGAGCTTTGAAGCCGGCGGGCGCACCTTTACCGGCTGCACGGTGGAAAGCTTCGGCGTGACCGCCCGTGGCCTGGGTGCCAACGCGGTGGGCATCAACTGCTCACTGGGCCCCAAGGAGATCTTTCCCATGGCAAAGCGTCTGGCAGAGGCTGTGCCCGGCGACTTTCCGGTGTTCGTCAAGCCCAATGCGGGCCTGCCCCGGGCCGACGGCAGCGGCTACGATATCACTCCGCAGCTCTTCGCCATGGAAATGAAGCCCTACCGGGACCTGCACCTGTTTGCGGCGGGCGGTTGCTGCGGCACTACGCCGGAGTTCATCAAGCTGCTGAACAGCGTTTTTGCAGGCTGCGTACCCGGCCGTTCGGCCCACAAAATGCCCTCGGTGCTCTGCACGCCGGTGGATTTCGTCAACGTGGACGGCATCACGGTGGTGGGTGAGCGCATCAACCCCACCGGCAAAAAGCGCTTCCAGCAGGCACTGCGGGAAGAGGATATGAACTACGTTCTGGAGCAGGCGGTCAGTCAGGTGGAAGCCGGTGCTCAGGTGCTGGACGTGAACGTGGGTGCACCCGGCGTGGACGAGCCTGCCCTGATGCCCAAGGTGGTCAAGGCCCTGCAGAGCGTCACCAGCCTGCCGCTGCAGCTGGATTCCTCCAATGTGGAGGCGCTGGAAAACGGTCTGCGCGTGTACAACGGCAAGCCCATCGTCAACTCTACCAACGGCGAGCAGGAAAAGCTGGACGCGATCCTGCCCCTGTGCAAAAAGTACGGTGCGGCCATCGTGGGTCTTGCCATCGATGAGCGGGGCATTCTGCCCGCCGCCGAGGACCGGGTGGCCATTGCCCGCCGCATCACGGAGGCGGCCCTTGCCGTCGGCATCCCGCGGGAGGACATCTACATCGACTGCCTGACCCTGACCGCCAGCGCCCAGCAGAAGGACGTTCTGGCCACCGTGCAGGCACTGGAAGCCTGCAAAAAAGAGCTGGGGGTGCGCACCATTCTGGGCGTGTCCAACATCAGCTTCGGCCTGCCCTGCCGCCCCTATCTGAACACCACCTTCCTCACCATGGCGATGTATGCGGGCCTTGACCTCGCCATCATGAACCCTTCCAGCGAGGACATGATGGCGGCAGTGTACGCTTACAATGTGCTGACCAACCGCGACCCGCAGAGCACCAAATACATTGAGCGCTATGCCGACCATGTGCCCGCCTCGGTGGCCCTCAAGCAGGCCGCGCAGGCGGTGCCTGCGGCTTCGGCATCCGCATCCGGTGAGAGCGCAGAGCTTACCGGCCCTTACGCTCCACTGATGAAGGCAGTGGAAAAGGGCCTGAAGGGCGATGCCGCCGCCCAGACCAAGGCACTGCTGGCCGAAAAGCAGCCGCTGGAAGTGGTGGACGAAGCACTGATCCCGGCGCTGGACATCGTGGGTGCCAAGTATGAGAAGGGCACGCTGTTCCTGCCGCAGCTGCTGCAGGCCGCAAGTGCGGCCCAGAGCGCCTTTGAGGAGATCAAGAACGTCATTGCCCAGAAGGGCGAGGGCAGCGCCAGCAAGGGCCGCATCGTGCTGGCCACCGTCAAGGGCGACGTGCACGACATCGGCAAGAACATCGTCAAGGTCATTCTGGAAAACTACGGCTTTGAGGTGATCGACCTGGGCCGTGATGTGCCGGTGGAGACGGTGGTGAACACCGTGCGGGAAAAGAATGTGCATCTGGTGGGCCTTTCCGCCCTGATGACCACTACCCTCAAGAGCATGGAGGAAACCATTGCCGCCCTGCACGAAGCAGGCTTGGACTGCAAGATCATGGTGGGCGGTGCGGTGCTCACGCCGGAATATGCCGAGAAGATCGGCGCGGACTGGTACGCCAAGGATGCCAAGCGCAGCGCGGACATCGCCAAGGAATTTTTCGGGGCGCAGTAAAAGCATGAATGCAGGCCAGTAGGAAGCTTTCTCCGCGAACAGCCCGGGACTCCAGTCCCGCCCCAACGCTTATGCGCGGGGCCTCCTTTGACAACACCTGAAAATCTATTTGCAAATTGTTCAAAAACTCCACAAAGAAATGCCACGATTGTCTGGTAGTATAAGGGTGCAGTCAGGGAGATGCAAAGACACCTCCCAAAAGCCGACAAGGGCTTTCACCTGCGGGGGCTGGTGCATCTTGCACAGCTCAGCAGGTACTTATTAAAACACTGTCCCCCGCCTATGCCAGGCAATCGCCAACGACGGCGGACAGACTACCAAATCCCTCCTGATCCGCCGCAAAGTTCGGGAGTTCTCATACCGCAGCCAGCACCGCTTTATCCTCCTTTCCACGGTGCTGGCTGCTTTTGTTTTTACCTGAATGCAAGAGAACGATTGGGAATAGCCGCCGCGTGCGCTTTGGCTGTTTTAGCGGAAATTCTATTATAATTAGTTGAGCCTCGGAAAAATCTGCGGATTTTTCCGAGGCTCTTTTTCACGAATAGGATCGAAGCGATATACTTCATCTGAATGTAAAAAGCAAAGCGAGAACGAGTGCGAGGCGAAATTGGTTTATACAGTTCGTTTTACTTCACTGCGTTTCGCCCATTTGTTGCTGATCTTATCTGACAGCAGGGAGCCGCAGGCCCCCAATGCAAGGCCCAGTGCCACGCCGCCCAGAATGTCGGTGGGGAAATGCACATACAGGTACATCCGCGTGAAGCCGATGAACCCGGCCAGCACAAGAGCCGGGACGCCGAGCCTGCGGTTCTGTAGCCAGAGCGCAAAGGCAGCGGCAAAGGCGGAGGATGTGTGTCCGGAAGGGAAGGACCAGCCATGGGGCCGAGCCACCAGCGTGAGCATCTCCGGCCGGAGGTCGCAGGGGCGTGGGCGTGCGAACAGCGGCTTTAAGGCGCAGTGGCCCGCCAGCATATAAAGGCCCAGCGCCAGCGCCATGGCCAGCCCGGCCCGGCGGGTGCGCCGGAACGCCAGCAGCACCGCCGTGAAGGCAATCCAGATCTCGCCGCGGGCACCGGCCTGATCGAAAAACACCGCCAGTGCATCCAGCACCGGACAGCGCAGAGCCTGCAAGGCATCCAGAAGGGTAAATTCAAAGGACATGGATAAAGCCTCCCTGCTTGTTGTTCTTGCCCTTATGGTAACATGGAACCGGGCAGAGAATAAGAACAAGGCTTGTACAAAGGATAAACAAATCTTAAACCGGCAGAAAAGATGTCGGAAACAGGACAAAACTGGAATATGATGGTGTAATACTACAGATAGTAAATAGAAAAGAGACCCTGCGGTTTTGTGACGTAGGGCATATTGTATGTTTTACTGCATCTGGTCAAGGGTGGGGTAGCTGTCGATGGCACCATTCGTCTGCACGCTGATGCCGCAGAACTGGTTGGAAAAGGCAAGGTATTCGTTCAGCTTTGTTTTGCTGAGCTTTGCCAGTTTTTCCAGTGTCACGCCGTCACGTTCCAGCTGCCACAAAAACGAGCCGATGAAGCCGTCGCCTGCGCCGGTGGTGTCCACAGCCCGGACTTTCCGGCAGGGGGCAAAGCCGTGGGCGGTGCGGGTATAGGCGTGGGCACCGCTGCTGCCGCAGGTGTACAGCACCAGCTGCACATCACCCACGAACAGCTGCGGCAGGGCGGATTCAATGTCCGCAGTGCCGGTGAGAAATTCCAGCTCTTCGTCCGAAATTTTGAGGATGTTGGAAAGCGGCAGGAACTGCAGCACCGTCCCGCGCAGCATGTCGCGGTCCGGCCAGAGGGGAAAGCGCAGGTTCGGGTCAAAGCTGACGATAGCACCAGCTTCGCGTGCGGAGGCAATGGCCGCAAGGTGAGCGTAGCGCATGGGGCTGTCCGCCAGCGAGACACTGCAGAAATGCAGGGCAAAGGCATCGGCGAACCATGCCGGGTCGATCTGCTCCGGAGAATAAAGCAGGTCCGCCGAGGGTTTGCGGTAGAAGCTGAAGGTACGGCTGCCGTCCTCTTCCAGACTGACGAAGGCAAGGGCCGTGTTGGCCTTGTCGGTAAAGGCCAGATGGGAGAGGTCGATGCCGCAGGCTTCCAATTCCCGGGCGATCTTGTGGCCGAAGGGGTCGTCGCCCAGCTGGCTCAGAAAAGCACTTTTGCCGCCCAGCCGGGCAAAGGCCGCGCACACGTTGGCCGGTGCGCCGCCAGTGCGCGGGCTGAACGAGGGGACCTCGTCAAAAGAACAGCCCACCCTGGACGGGATCATATCGATGAGTGCTTCGCCAATGGAAAACAGTGTGCTGCCGGACATAGAGAACCTCCCAAATTAAGATGCTGGTAATAAAAGACTTCCCCCGGCGAGGGGGATGATTTTGTGACCGCTCCCAGTGTAAGGGCCAGAGCCCGGGCTGTCAATGCTTTTTTGCACGGTACAGGGCGTTTTTGTGTTGACTTGCATTTTGGGGTGTGCTAAAATATGCCGGTATGCGTAAAAAATGCCATGAAAGGGAACTTGGATGAACCTGACAAAACAGTTCTTTAAATATGTATCACAGAATATCTTCGGCCTGCTGGGTACCTCGTGCTACATTCTGGCCGATACCTATTTCATCTCGCAGGCGGCGGGTACCGACGGCGTGACCCTGCTCAACCTCTGCCTGCCGGTCTACAACTTCATCTTTGCCGTCGGCTCCATGGTCGGCCTTGGCGCGGCCACCCGCTATGCCATCCTCAGGGCGCAGGGAGACGAGCGCTGCCAGCGCTATTTTTCCAATGCCATCTTCTGCGCCTGTGTGCTCAGCGTGCCGTTCCTGCTGGTGGGCATTTTTGCGCCCGGCGGCCTTCTGCGGCTGATGGGCGGTGATGCGGGGATCATGGCGCTGGGCATCCCGTATGCCCGTATCTTCCTTATGTTCACGCCCTTCTTCATGTGCAACTATATCGTGTCGGCCTTTGTGCGCAACGACGGCGACCCTTCCCTTGCCATGGTGGCTACCCTGAGCAGCAGCCTGTTCAATGTGGTGTTCGACTATATTTTCATGTTTCCCATGGGGCTGGGGCTGGCCGGTGCGGCGCTGGCCACCGCCGTGTCTCCCATCATCAGCATTTCCATCTGCAGCCGCCACTTCTTTAAAAAGGAGAACAGCGTGCAGTTCGTGCGCCAGCGCCCCTCGGCAAGGCTGCTGGGCCAGAGCTGCCAGCTTGGCATCTCCGGCTTTGTGGGTGAGATGTCCTCCGGCGTTACCACCACCGTGTTCAACTTCCTGCTGCTGGGTCTGGCGGGCAATGTGGCCGTGGCGGCCTATGGCGTGGTGGCGAACTTTGCGCTGGTGGCAACGGCCATCTTCAACGGCGTAGCACAGGGTGCACAGCCGCTGGTGAGCGAGTGCTACGGCAAAAGCGACAAGGCCGGTGCCAGAAAGCTGCTCATCCTGGGCAGCTGCACCGCACTGGTGCTGGCAGCGGTGCTGTACGGCATCATCTTTGGTGCTACCGATGCACTGGTTGACGTGTTCAACAGCGAAAGCTCCGCCCGGATGGCCCAGTTTGCCCACATGGGCATGAGGCTGTACTTTGTGGGCTACTTCTTTGCCGGGTTCAACATCGTGGCGGCGGGCTATCTGAGTGCGACCAACCGCCCGGTGGAAGCCTCCGTCACCTCCATCTGCCGCGGCATGGTGGCCATCGTGGCCTGCTCGCTGGTGCTGAGCCGCCTGTTTGGCATGAATGGTGTGTGGGCAGCGTTCCCGGCATCGGAACTGCTCACCGCAGTGCTGACCCTGTTTTTGCTGCTGCGCGGTAAAAAGCAGACCGCATAGCCCTTAAATATAAAGCTCCTGTTCGCGCAGAGATTCCTCGGGCGAAAGCCCACTCTGCGCGGCGTGACCGGCCATTGCCCGCCACTGTGCGGGGGATTGGCCGGTTTCTTTTTTGAACACCCGGCACAGGTAGTTGGCACCGGAAAAGCCGCACAGGCTGGCTACCACGTCCAGTGTGTACTCCCGGTGGAGCAGCAGCCGCTGGGCTGCTTCAACGCGCACCGTGGTGAGGTATTTGCCCGGCGGCACGCCAATGGCTGCGGTAAAGGTGCGCACCAGATGGCTCTTGGACACGCCCAGCCGTTCGCTCAGCTCCTCCACGCCGTAAAGGCCCGCGTAGTTTGCGCGGATGTCCTCAATGGCGGCCTGCACCAGCGGCGGCAGGGCGGACGCGGCACTGTCGGCATCGGCCAGCTCACACAGCAGTGCGTAGGCCAACTGGCTGCGGGCACGGCTGTGGGCGGCCTTTTCCTCAGCAAGGCGGTCCATCAGTTCGGCAGCGGCCGGGCAGGAACCGCCCTTGGCTAGGAAGGGCAGTTCGTGCAGCCCGGCCAGAAACTGGGAAGCCGCCTGCCCGGTAAGCTGGACGCAGAGCAGATGGCAGATGCTTTCCGGCACAAGGGCCAGCGGGGCACGGCTCAGGATCAGGTGCCCGGCAGGCACGGACTGCGGCGGCAAAATGAGCGCTGCACCCAGCGGCAGCGGCCCGGCAGCAGGTACGGATGCAGAGCACTGGCCGCTGGACACAAGGCACACCCACAGTCCTTCGCCGGAGAGGGTGAGGGGGGCAGACAGCTGCAGATCCTGCACTGAAGCGGGAAAAGCGATGGTGTTCCAGTCAAAAAGCAATATCTGACACCTCTGATCAATAAAATGCTATTTTATATCACAAAATTATCTGCTATTATAGTACCAACGAATGAACACGCCGTCAAGAGCGTGGAAACCTTAAAAATTATGGAGGCAAACGACTATGGCTTCGATCAGCTGCCAGCACATCTATAAGATCTATCCGGGTGCTACCGCTCCCGCTGTTACCGACTTTAACCTGGAGATCCAGGATAAGGAATTCATCATCTTCGTCGGCCCCTCTGGCTGCGGCAAGTCCACCACCCTGCGCATGATCGCCGGTCTGGAGGAGATCTCCAAGGGCGAAATGTACATCGGTGGCCGTCTGATCAACGACGTTCCCCCGAAGGATCGTGATATCGCAATGGTGTTCCAGAGCTACGCTCTGTACCCCCACATGACCGTTTACAAGAACATCGCTTTCGGTCTGGAACTGCGCAAGACCCCGAAGGACGAGATCGACAAGCGCGTGCACGAGGCTGCTAAGATCCTGGAGATCGAGCACCTGCTGGACCGCAAGCCCAAGGCTCTGTCCGGTGGTCAGCGTCAGCGTGTTGCTCTGGGCCGTGCAATGGTTCGTAACCCGGCAGTCTTCCTGCTGGACGAGCCTCTGTCCAACCTGGATGCTAAGCTGCGTACCAGCATGCGTACCGAGATCATCAAGCTGCACAAGAAGCTGGCTACCACCTTCATCTACGTTACCCACGACCAGACCGAGGCTATGACCATGGGCGACCGTATCGTTGTTATGAAGGACGGCATCATCCAGCAGGTCGATACCCCGCAGAACCTGTACGATATGCCTTGCAACATGTTCGTTGCTGGCTTCATCGGCAGCCCCCAGATGAACTTCCTGGACGGCACCCTGATCAAGAAGGGGGAGCTGTACGGTGTTGATCTGGGCGGCGACGTGATCCCCCTGCCCAAGGAGAAGACCGCAGACGGCAAGCTGGATGCTTACGTCGGCAAGAAGATCAAGATGGGCGTCCGTCCCGAGGACATCGACGACGAGCCCGAGTTTATGGCAAAGCACGCAGACTGCCAGCTGGATGCTCAGGTGGATGTCTCCGAAATGATGGGTGCTGAGATCTACCTGTATCTGGAGTACAAGGGCAACAAGATGACCGCTCGTGTGGCTCCCACCTCCAAGGCACGCAACGGAGACACCGTCCGCGTTGCATTCGATCCCCACAAGGTCCACCTGTTCGACATCGAGACCGAGCTGACCATCCTGAACTAAAATTTAGCGACGATCATTTTTGATCCTCCTATCATAAGAAAAACCGCCGAAGGGAAGCCTTCGGCGGTTTTTCGTTTGTGTGTTCAGCTTTACGCTTCAATGGACCCGTGCTTCTTTCATTTGCTGGCAGTGCCGGGCGCGGGCTGGCGCACCAGCTCGATAAAGGCTTTCATCTGAGGGGTCAGCCATTTGTCACGGTGGTAAAACAGCTGACGGTGCATCTCCACGGTGCAGTCCGGCACATTCAGCCGGGCAAGACGACCTGCGGCCAGCGCCGGACGCACGATGTACTCCGGCAGGAAGGAAAGACCCATGCCCTGCTCCACCATCTGGCACAGCAGCGCAGCGCTGCCCAGCTCCAGATAAGGGTGGATGGCAAGGCCGCGGGCGGCAAGGCACTGATCCAAAGCGTCGCGGTAGCTCATGCCGCGCTCAGTGAGCAGAAATTCCTGCCGGGGCAGCTCTTCCAGCGTAACGGCTTCCTGCCCGGCAAGCGGGTGAGCGGACGGTGCAATAAAACACACCGGCTCCGGCACATCCGCCGCAAGCACCAGATTGGGCTGCAGCAGGGGCTGGTCCAGCGTATAGGCCAGATCGATCTGATTTGTGCCCAGCATCTGCAGCATCCCGTCGGCAGTGGCGGTGCACAGCACCAGCTCCACCTGCGGGCACAGGGCGTGGTAGCGTTTGAGCAGACCGGGCAGGAAGGTGGAGCACACCGAATCCGCCAGAGCGATGCGCAGACTGCCGCTGATCTGCCGGGCGGGCTGCAGGGCAGCCTGCGCCTGCTGGGCCGTGGCCAGCAGGGTGCGTGCATAGCCTAAAAAGGTCTGGCCCGCATCGGTGAGCCGCACGGTCTTGCCCACGCGGTCGAACAGCGGTGCGCCCAGCTCTGCTTCCAGCTGTGCGATCTGGGAGGACACCGCCGACTGGGAATAGCCCAGCTGCCGCGCAGTGTGGGAAAAGCTGTGCAGCTCGGCGATGTGCAAAAAGGTATTGATGTTCCGCAGTTCCATAAACGCTTCCTCTCAGCGGCGGGCGATGCCGGTCACGGTGAGCACCTCGCCATCCACGGTAAAATGCACCTCTACCGGGCCGAACTCCATGCCGTACACCCGCTGCGGGTCGTGCTGATAGGAGGGGCGCGGGTCACCTGCCAGTACGCCGGTCAGGGCGGCGCGGTCGGCCTGCGGCACCTGTGCCAGCAGTTCGGGCGGGAACTGTACCTGCAGACGGTGGAACTGGGTCTGGCCGGTAAAGCCCTCGGCGGCATCCGGGTGGCAGTCGGCATAGGGGATGTAAGGCTTGATGTCGTAGATGGGGGTGCCATCCATCAGGTCGGCACCGCGCACGATGAGCACCGGGCCAATGTCCGGCCGGTGCTCGATGCCTTCCAGACGCACGCTGGAAAGGCCCAGAGGATTGGGGCGGAACGGCGACCGGGTGGCGAACACGCCCATGCGGGTGTTGCCGCCCAGACGCGGTGGGCGTACAGTGGGGGACCAGCTGTCCCGCACCGCGCCGGAGAACTGCCACACCAGCCAGATGTGACTGAAATCTTCCAGACCGCGCACGGCATCGGCATTGCGGTATTCGGGCGTAAAGATCACCTCGCCGCGCAGCTCGTCCACAAGGCCGCTCTGGCGTGGGATGCCGAACTTGGTGGGAAAGGCAGTATGGATATGGGCAATGACCTTCAGGGTCATCTCTTCAGGTGCAGTGGGCATGGTGAACTCCTTTTAATAGATCTTTTTCAGGGGGCATTCCGGCGGGATGCTGTACCGTGCCCGGAATGCGTCCAGTTCCTGAGGCGTGCGAATGAGCTGAACGTCCTCAAAATGGCCATCCGGGGAGATGAAACCGGCCACCTGCTCCCCGGTGCAGATGCTGCACCGCAGTGCAGGCTGCTGGGTGGCGGGGTCGTAAGAACGGGCAGGCTTTTTGCGGGAGAAAAACATGAGAAGCCTCCTTCTTTTATGAAACGTGCCTGAAAGACTGCAGGCGGCTCACAGCCCCCGGCACAGGCCGACAGCGCGGCCCTCAATGTGCAGCTCTTCCAGCTGCAGGCCGGTAAAGATCATGGGTGGGCAGACGGCGGCATTGTCCGCAAGCAGCATCACAGCATCACCCTGCCGATGGAAGTGCTTGAGGGTGGCCTCGCCGCCAATGCGCACTGCGGCGATCTCGCCCTGCTCCACCTCCGGCTGGCAGCGAATGCATACGATGTCGCCGTCGCAGATGGTGGGGGACATGCTGTCACCGTGGCAGGTCAGGGCAAAGTCAGCGCGCCACGCGGCGGGAACGCCGATATAGCGTTCAATGTTCTGCTCTGCCGTGATAGGAGTGCCGCAGGCAATGGAACCGATCAGCGGGACCTGCGTCATGACAGGCAGCGGCTCAAAGCCCGGCGGCGGACAGGGTGTGTCCAGCCCCAGCAGATAGGCAGGGGTGGTCTCCAACGCGGCTGCCAGCTCTTCCACCTTGGACTGCGGCAGGTCGTTGATGCCTTTTTCCAGCTTGGTAATGGAGGATTTGGACCGATAGCCCATGCGCTGGGCAAGCTCTTCCTGCGAAAGGCCCAGTTCTTTGCGGCGCAGATGCAGACGGGTAGAAAGCTCAGACATGCGAAACCTCTCTAAAAAAACGTATGGTTGTTCTGTAAAAAGAATGCTGTTACCAGAAGTATACCAAAAAATTGCATTAAAATCAACTTTTTTCTGCGAATTTGCAAAAATGGGTTGACACTGAATCAATGCAGGAATATAATACAACTAAAGATTGTGGAACGGCATTGCCGATACGAAAAAAGGAGAGCGGAATATGGCAAATACTGAAATGATCCGGGATTATATTCGCGCCAGTGGGTACAAGATGCAGTATGTGGCACGAGCCTTGAAGATCAGCCCCAATGCACTGAACCTGAAACTGCAGGGGCGCACACAGTTCAAGCTGAGCGAAGCAGAACGGCTGAGCGCGGTGCTTGGTCTGAGCATGTACGAGCGGGATCTCTGCTTTTTTGAAGAGCAGAACCGCCGCGAAGTGCTGGCACGCCGCGCGGATGAAAAGAGGAGGGCAGAACATGACAAGCGAGCAGAGAAATCAGACGCGGCTGGCACTGTACCGGTATGGGATGCGGCAGCGTGCACGAAGCCCGGTGGAGCGCAGCTGGTGCGCCGCCATTGAGGAGGGCCTTGCCTATTACCGGCAAAACGACCCGCTGCGTGCGGATCTGTTCGAGCTGCGCTATGTACAGCACCGCACGGAGGACGATGTGATCGATCAGCTGCACATCGGCCGTACTACTTACCAGAAAGCCCATCAGGACCTGCTGAGCACCATTGCCGTGTACGCGGCAGAGCGCGGGGTGTTTTACCGCGAGACGGAAAGCTGAAAGCAGAATGCCCCCGGACGCTGCCAGCAGGCAATGTCCGGGGGCATTTTTGAACTCAGGCTTTTTTGTTCGGGTCCTGTTTTTCGCAGTGGCTGTGGCAGGATGCACAGTTGCCGCCGCAGCCCTCGCCCTTCCAGCCGCCCTGCTTGGAGATCCACACAACGGCCAGTGCAAACAGAACGATCAGAACGATCAGCGTAATGATTCCACGAAGTGTCAGCATTTTTTGTACCTCTTTTCCCGGTGGGAAAGTTTCTGTGTTCAGTATACACGATTTGGCATCAAAGGGCAACCGGAAAGCGGATACAAAAAGTGTGATTTTTTTAAAATTAGGGCTTGCATTTTGGAAAAGGCCGTGCTATAATAATCACGTTCCAGTTCGGAACGCACAAAACAAAATATGGAGGATTAGCTCAGCTGGTTAGAGCACCTGCATCACACGCAGGGGGTCTGGGGTTCGAGTCCCTAATTCTCCACCATACAGTTCGTACTCGAACCCGATTCTCTATGAGAAAGGGTTCGGGTACGTTTTTTGTTTACAGGAAGTTCTGAGAAGGCACTACTCGGAACAGTGAGCAGGAACGAACAAAGGCAGGGTATCACCATGGCGGTGGTATCCTGCCTTTTGCTTTGCGGAATCAAGTTCGCTTTGTGCGAACTTGGTCGTCCCCCTATATGGCGCGTTTGGGGGTAGTCGCTGCGTACGTGCGTACCGGGAGCCTGTACACCTCTGACAAGGTGTAACACACTAGACTTTGTGCCAAAGTCTGTGTGCCAAGGGGCCAAGCCCCTTAGAATCCCTGCGGAGCGTGTACGCACGTACGCAGAAAAATGGCAAAATTTCACTATATCGGGGTGTTCTTTCATTGGAGAGTATGGTATACTCGGCTTAGTTCAACAAATAAGAATTTGAGGAGATAGAATCGTGAGAACATATGAGAATAAGGATGAACTTAAAAACGAGATAAATAAAAGCTTTGCAAAGTATATATCAGAATTTAATGATATTCCGGAACCTTTAAAAGATAAGAGGATTGATGAGGTTGATCGAACTCCAGCAGAAAATCTTGCTTATCATGTTGGATGGACAACGCTCATTCTTAAATGGGAAGCAGACGAAAGAAAGGGTCTTCAGGTCAAAACTCCCTCCGATAATTTTAAGTGGAATCAGCTTGGTGAATTATATCAATGGTTCACAGATACATATGCACACCTGTCACTGCAAGAGCTGAAAGACATGTTGAATGAGAACATTGATTCTATTTATGCAATGATCGATTCACTAAGTGAGGAAGAAGTGTTTAAACCACATATGAGAAAATGGGCCGACGAGGCAACTAAAACAGCCGTCTGGGAAGTATACAAATTCATACATGTTAACACAGTGGCTCCGTTTGGAACCTTTAGAACGAAGATCAGAAAATGGAAAAAGATGGCACTATAACTTCCAGTTTGCTGTACTCGTTCCTAGCAGGGTTTGGGGCAGGCACGCCCCAACAAGAAGCTGTCCCAAAGGGGCAAGAATTTTCAAGAATTGAAAATTTGT
>NZ_JBBMEP010000020.1:0-52428 GCF_040096475.1 Faecalibacterium faecis
GGAAAAATCAGCTAACGCAACTCGTCGCTGTTGCTTCGTGCGCGGGTCCCAACCAGTAGGAATGTCTACCGGGGAGATTTTCGTTTTTGCCGCATCGTTTTTGTACGATGCGGCGTTTTTTATGTCCAAAAACCTTTGGCAGACCGTGCCGGGCTCCGAACCCTGAAGTCGGATGCGAACCGGGCGGGGGCATCCATGGGGATGTCATCCTTTTCGACCTGTCCCTTTGTCGAAACACGGTACAAAAAAGCACTTTCCCTTATATTTGCATTGCAAATAAGGGAAAGTGCTTTTGTCTTGCTCACTATGAGGTTACTATCGCAAAGGATACGGTCAACTCCCAATAGCGAAAAGATAATACGGCAGCCTTCACTTTTTCAGCACTACGCACTCATAGGGGCGCAGCGTGTCGGCGGTGTCGGGGTAGTTACCCAGCAGTTTCTCGGCATCGGTCCAGCCTACGGGCAGGGGCTTGGCAATTTCCCGCTCCCGCAGGTTGCAGAGAACCAGCAGCTCCGTCTCGCCGTCGTACCGGCGATAGGCTAACAAATCCGCATTGTCGGGGTACAAGAACTCGATTTTTCCCGCACTGATGGCCGGCATTTTCTTGCGCAGGGCCACCAGCGTTTTGTAAAAGCTGCGGATGGAATCCGGGGCGTCCATTTGGGCAGCGGCGTTGATGGCCTCGTAGTTATCGGCAATGCCGATCCACGGCGTACCGGTGGTAAACCCGGCGTTCTCGCTCGCGTCCCACTGCATCGGGGTGCGGCTGTCGTCGCGGCTGCGCTGGGCGATAATGTCCAGCGTCTCGGCCTCGGTCTTGTTCTGCTCTCGCAGGATCCTGTAGTAGTTGAGGCTCTCGACGTCGCGGTACTGCTCGATTTTTGTGAAGTGCGGGTTCGTCATGCCCAGCTCCTCACCCTGATAAATGTACGGTGTGCCGCGCATAAAGTGGATGGCCACCGCCAGCATCTCGGCGCTTTCCTTCCAGTAGGTCGTGTCGCTGCCAAAGCGGCTGACCGCACGGGGCTGGTCGTGGTTGCACCAGAACAGCGCATTCCAGCCGCCGTGGGCCTGCATCCCCTCCTGCCAGGTCTGGAACAGTTTCTTCATGGCGAGGTAATCAGGCTCCATCAATTCCCACTTTTGCCCGTCCTTGTAGTCGACCTTCAGGTGGTGGAAATTGAAGCACATCGTCAGCTCGTGATTGCCCTCAGCGGTATAGCCGATGCAGTTTTCCAGCGTGGTGGAGGACATTTCGCCAACGGTTATCATACCGTCGATGCCGCCCGCGGCGACCAGCTCCTTCAGGTACTTGTGGACGTTGCGGCCATCGGTGTAGAAGCGGCGGCCGTCGCCCGCAAAGTCGTCCTCATACACTTCCGGTTTGGAAATCAGATTGACCACATCAAAGCGGAATCCCTTGATTCCCTTCGCCTTCCAGAAACGGAGGATGTCGGCCATTTCTTCCCGCACCGCCGGGTTCTCCCAGTTCAGGTCTGCCTGTGTCACATCGAACAGGTGCAGATACCACTTGCCCAGCTGCGGCACATACTGCCATGCCGGGCCACCGAACTTGGACACCCAGTTTGTGGGCAGATTGTCCGGGGTTCCGTTCTTAAAGATGTAGTAATCCTGATATTTCTTATCTCCTGCCAGTGCTTTTTTGAACCACTCGTGCCCAGTGGAGGTGTGGTTAAACACCATATCCAACATCAGGCCGATGCCGCGCCTGTCCGCCTCGCGGATAAGCTCCTCCAGATCCTCCATCGTGCCGTAGCGCGGGTCAACGGCACGGTAGTCGGCCACATCATAGCCGTTGTCGCGCTGGGGCGAGGGGAAGAACGGCGTCAGCCAGAGATAGTCAACGCCCAGGTCGGCGAGGTAGTCCAGTTTCGCGGTGACGCCCTTCAAATCGCCGAAGCCGTCACCGTTCGAGTCCATGAAGGATTTCGGGTAAATTTGGTAGACAACTTTATCTTTAAAATCATTCATGGTACACACCTCACAAAATCAAGCAATGCCTTTCTTTTTGCCGACGCTGACGGTCAGCACAAAGGGGACGACGATGGCAATGGCCATGCACAGCGCAAAGCTGAGCATATAGGCGGGCTGGATTGACAAAATACCAGGGATGCCGCCGACACCGATGGCGTTGGCCGTGGTGGAAGTTGCCACACAGACGACCGCTGCGATGGCAGATCCAATCATGCCGCAGATAAACGGGAAGTGGAATTTCAGGTTGACACCGAACATAGCGGGCTCGGTAACGCCGAGGTAGCAGGAGATGCAGGAGGGAACGTTGACTTCCTGTGCGGCAGCATTCTTGCGCTGCAGGTAGATCATGCCCAGCACGGCGGAGCCCTGTGCAATGTTGGACAGCGCGATCATCGGCCACAGCATCGTACCGCCGAAGTCGGCGATCAACTGCATATCGATGGCGTTGGACATGTGATGCAGGCCGGTGATGACCAGCGGGGCATAAACAAAACCGAAGATTGCGCCAAAGACCACGCGGAAGGAGCCGGAAATGCCGGCGTAGACGATGTCAGAAATGAAGGTGCCGATCTTCCAGCCGATGGGGCCAAGGACAGTGTGGGCGATGATGACGGACAGCACCAGCGAGCAGAAGGGCACCACGATCATGGAAATGACCGCCGGGCAGATCTTGCGGAAGAATTTTTCTAGATAGACCAGCGTGAACGCGGCCAGCATGGCGGGAATGACCTGCGCCTGATAGCCAATCATGTTGATGGTGAAGAAACCGAAATCCCATTTGGGGATATCCGCCGCCGCAGTAGAAGCCACGGCGTAGGCGTTGAGCAGCTGGCCGGAGACGAGCGTCAGGCCGAGGACGATGCCCAGACTTTGGGTCGTGCCCATTTTCTTTGTGACAGACCAGCAGATGCAGACCGGCAGCATATGGAAGATGGCTTCGCCGATCAGCCACAGGAAGCTGTCAACGCCGGACCAGAACTGGCTGATGTCGCACAGCGTCTGGATACCAGACCTCGTTGATGGCTCTGAGCAGGGCCAGCTCTTTGCTCTCAGAGGCCGGAGGTGCGGGAGGTGCGTAGGACCCGCCGCCGCAGCCTGCCAGCGAGAGCGCCACAACGGCTGCGCCGGAGAGGGTGAGGAATTCGCGTCGGTTCATCTCTTTCATGGGGGTGCTCCTTTCTGTTGGTTCCCCTGCTTTTAGGGGGCTTTGGTTTTGGTATTCTCTGCACTTGCAGTCCGCTCCATCTTATGCTATCCTTATGAATAGAATCCGCAGTTGTCTATTGACACGTTTTGTGCACAGCGACAGGCTTTCTGCACCGGCGCAGGACTTTTTCTGGTTGTACTGTACCATACCCGGGAAAAAAATGCCCCCTCAGAAAAGCCGTTTTTTGGGGGGGGCAATTCCAAAATAATTTTTGGGGCTTTGGGGCTTCCCCCTCAAAAAATCCCCCCAAAAAGCCCAAAATTGGGGGGATTTTGGGGGAGTTTCCCACCAAAACAGGCAGCTGCAGCCCTGCCTGTGCCGGTTTCCTCCTCTGGCTGCAATGTGCGGAAAGGAATCATGAAAAATGGAACGAAGGACATTTTTAAAGCTTGCGGCGCTCGTCCCCGGTCTGGCACTTGCGGGCTGCGGCGGCAGCAAGACCCTGCTCTCGCCCAAGGACCCCACCATGCTCAGCATCTGGCATGTGTACGGCGAACAGGCCGACTCACCCATGAACCGCCTGCTGACCGAGTTCAACGACACAGTGGGCAGAGAGAAGGGCATCCTGCTCAACGTGACCAACATGACCAACAGCGCCGCCATCGGCGGCCAGCTGCAGGACGCCAAGGCCGGCAAGCCCGGCGCGCTGGACCTGCCGGACCTGTTCTCGGCCCACCCCGCGGATGCCAGCGGTCTGGGCATTGAGAACCTTGTGGACTGGAACGACTGGTTCACCGCCGAGGACATGGCGGCCTATGTGCCCGGCTTTGTGCAGGACGGCATCATTGACGGGCGGCAGGTGGTGTTCCCGGTGTCCAAATCCACCCAGCTCATTTTTTTGAACGGCTCCCAGTACGCCCGGTTTGCGGCGGACACCGGGGCGCAGCTTTCCACCCTTGCCACATGGGACGGCTTTTTTGAAATGGCGGGTGCCTACCGGCAGTGGTCGCAGGGCAAGCCCTTCTGCGCGCTGGACTACCCCCTGCGTCTGGTGGAGCTGAACGCGCTGGAACAGGGCAGCGCAGAGCTGTACAAGGGCAGCTGGTACGATCTGACCAACGAGACCTTCCGCGCTTCGTGGATGGAGTTTGCCCGGGCGCTGGTGCAGGGCGATATTCTGATCTCGGACCTGTACTCCAACACGCAGGTGATGACCGGCGAAACGCTGGCGGGCCTTGGCAGCTCTGCGGCCATCCTTTATTACAATGACTTCGTCACCTACCCGGACAACACCACCGAGCCTACCGACCTGCTGCTGGCTCCCCTGCCCCACGCCGCAGGCACCGCCACGCCCCTGATGCCGCAGGCCGGTGTTGGCCTGTGCGCCTTCAAGACCACCGACCAGAAAGCCGAAGCCGCCGCCGTGTTCCTGCGCTGGCTCACCGAACAGCAGCGCAATCTGGAATTTGCCGCCGATACCGGCTACATGCCGGTGTCCAGCGCCGCCTTTGACGCCATTGCGGACTATCCCTTTGAGCAGCAGAGCTATCAGCGGCTGTACGACGTTTACAACGAAATGCGCATCCAGAACACCCCCCTGTCCGAACCGGGCATCGTGGGGTACCACGCCAAGGCCAAAGCCTTGTACGACAGCCTGCGCCAGCGCCAGAAGGACTATCCCCAGCGCCTTGCGGACGGCGAAACGCTGGAAGCCCTTGCCGAGGAAACATGGCAGCTGCTGTGTGACAATGCCTGAGCCTGCCGCTCAGCCGGAAAGGAGGGACTTTGATGCACTTTGTTGACCGGCACCGTGAAAAGATCCACCAAAGCCCCATGAGCAGCCGGCTGCTGTGGGCCTGCCTGCTGCTGGTGTTGCTGCTGGTGTTGACCTTTGGTGCGGCACTGTTCCTGTTTGCCAGCCTGCACAACACCAAAAAGGACATCAGCTGCAGTCTGCAGATCCAGTTTTCGGTGTTCCAGAACGATATGGAGCGCTATTTTGAACAGCTGGCGGTCATGGGCGTGAACCTGTCCGAGGACATGAGCGCAGAGGTGGACAAGGAGCTTGCCCTGCGGCAGATGTCCTTTGCCCAGCTGAACGACTCTCCCGAGGTGCTGAACGCGCTGGAGGAAAAAATGATCGAGCCGCTGTGCCGCCGTCTGCGCCAGACCGGCTGTTCCGGCGCTTTTGTGCTGCTGGATGCCACCGTCAACACCCGCATGGAGGGAGCAGAGCATTCCCGCGCCGGGCTGTATGTGCAGAAAAGCGGTGCCGACACCCCCACCGTGCCCCTGCTGCTGTACCGGGGCAGTGCGGAGGTGGGCAAGGCCCACAGCGTGATGCCCCACCGCAAGTGGCGCATGGAGTTCCAGACCGACCAGTTCCCGGACTACGACCGCTGGATGACCCCCGGCAGCGCCCCGCTGTACCAGTCTTACACGCTGACCGAGCGGTTCGAGCTGCCCGGCACCTCGGAGGAGGTGCAGCTGTTTTTGCTGCCCCTGCGGGGGCGGGACGGCACGATGTACGGGCTGTGCGGCTTTGAGATCAGCGAGAGCTACTTCAAGCAGAACTTTGCCCAGCCCACCGGCTTTGACCGGCTGAGCTGCCTGCTGGCCCCTGCGGGGGACGGCCTTGCCGCCGATGCCGCCCTCAGCAGCGGCACCACCGGCGGCTACTACCATGCCCCCCGGAACACGCTGGTGCTGCGCAGCATGGGCGGCGGGCTGACCCAGTTGACCGGCCCCGACAGCGCCTATGCGGGCATCTCCCAGCTATGCCGCCTGAGCGAGAGCCAGTCCTACCGGCTGGCGGTGTGCATCCCCATGGCGGACTACCGGAGACTGGTCCTTTCCGGCAATCTGCAGATGCTGCTCATCGGCCTGTTCATCGCCTTTTTCGTGGTGTTCTGCTGCATGAACTTCCACCGACGCATCCTCTCGCCGGCGTTCCGGCAGTTTGAGGAGGACCGGCGGGAGTCCCGGCGGCGGATGGACGAGCTGCAGCTGGAACGCCAGCAGATGCAGACTGAGCTGTCCCGGCTGGCAGACGTGTGCCGCAACGAGTCGGTGCCCGATGCCTTCCAGACCTTTGTGGCGGGCATCCCCACCCTGACCAAGACCGAACGCCGCATCTTTGACGGCTACGCGGCCGGGCTGCGCACCCGGGAGATCGCGCAGCAGCTGGACATCAAGGACAGCACCCTGCGCTTCCACAACAAGAACATCTACGACAAACTGGGTGTCAGCTCCCTCAAGCAGCTGCAGCAGTTCGTGGCGATCCTGAACTCCGGCAGCGGCAGCACCCCGGACGAAAGCGGCCCCAAGAAGGCCCGCTGAATGGAACATTCCCGCGCCGCAGCTTTCACCGGAAACAAGCAAAAATGAAGGGGCTAGCCGGACTGTCCATCGCATTGACCCGGATGCCGTACATTATAATGGCAGCTATAACGGAACCGCTTTTCCTTCACCTTGGAGCCATCAGCACCAGCCCGGTTCCCAGAACCATAAGCAGGAAAAGCGAATCCGTCCTTATTTTTTTCATTGCAGGGTCTCCTATTCTTTATCTTCCAAAATAAAAAACGCAGCGCACCCCAATTCTATGGGCTGCACTGCGTCTGAGCGTCTGGCGTTTTGCTTGATTGAATTATTCTGCCGCCAATTTCAAAAATTTCTTGTCCGACTGGATGCTCTGGGTCACAAACTTCCCATCCCGGAACAACGCGTATGTTGTGACGGGTGCGGGCACATTCTGTGCCGTCTCTTTCTCGGTGATGTGGATGGCTTTGAACGGAATCCCGTGTTCCCTTGCAGCCTCCTGCACCTTTGGCACCCAATAATAGGTGTAGGGGCACTGGTCGGTATAGTAGAGGACAAAGCCGTTTTCCTCCACCTTGGGATGCTTGGCGCAGGCCTTGAATTTTGGCGGCTGGGCATTCTCTGCAAGGGGCAGATACATGAGGTTGATGCCGCAATCGGAGATGTCCGAAACCTTAAAGCCCTTATGGTTCAAAAACTTTGGGTCAGCAAGGAATTCTCGTTTGCGCCCCTCTGTACACAGAATACAAACGCCGTTTTTGCCCTGCGCCTTGGCATCCCGAAGGCATTCTTCCAGCAGCTCGCTGGAATAGCCGTGCCCTTTCAAGGAGCCGGAGACCCACAGACAGTTGATATAAAGCCAGCCTGCCGCTTCAATGGGCACCCATGCGTTTTCTGCCGGGATGTACTCGATAAAGCATTTGCCGCGCTCCGCACTGCGGTAAAAAACAAGCCCCTCCTCAAATCGCTGCTTAAGCCATTCCTTCTTGGCAAGGCTCTGTTTGCCGGACATGGCACAACAGATGTGTTCCTTGTCGATGTTTTCTTTTGTGATTCGGATATACTCCATCGAAGCGTCCCCCTATATCCTTATGCCTTTTCCGGCACAGTTTCTTCCATTTTCCCGTCTGCCGTGCCGTTGACGGTGATCTGCCCGGCAGCAATGCTTTGGATCTCCTCCACTCAAGGCTCTTTAAAGAATATAGCACAGAACGCCCGATTGTTCCATGATGAGTGCAGTAAGTTGTAAAAAGCCGCTGTGTCGCAGAGCGCTTCTCCGACACAGCGACCTTTTTGTTTTTGGCTGCGGCTTACCGCATCCGTCCATCGCCGCCCATCAAGGCGGTCATTTCCTCAAGATAGTCCAGCGGGAACGGCGGAGAGCACAGGAGCTTCATGGCAATGCTCATGAGCTTCATGGGATTGTCGTCTGCCGCCACCCGGTTGGAGCTGAGCTTTCCGCAGCGTTTGCAGCGGTGGATGATGGCCCATTCGCCGCCCTTGCGCACCCAGACGGCCACCGGCTCCATGATGCCGCCGCAGGCATACATTCCAAAGCAGATCTTGTTTTCTTTACAAGCAATCTGTCATCATAGACTCCGCCGACGATTTTACCGCGATAATAAAGGATATATTCTCCCATCATAGACCGATACGAGATACCATCCAAATCTGATAGCTGTTCCAAAATAAAATGAAGATATTCTTTGCTGGAAGCCATTATTTCACACCACCCTTCGTATTGATTCATCGGATGATTTCATTTTTCACCTCGTTCAATGTTAAAGGTACGGAAGAACAGCTTTACATGGGCGTCCAACTTTTCAAGGCTTTCGGCTTCTCGTTCCGGCTGGCGGTCGCAGACACTGAGCAGGGTGATGACCGGGGAAACGTACATCCATGCCAATGTATCCGGGTCCTCATCCCGAATTTCACCGCCTGCGATCAGGGAACGGAAAATTCCTGCATGGTAAGAGATCATACGGTCCACATAGCGTTCCGAGAACAATGCTGCAAGCTCCGGGGAGCGGAACTGCTCCAGCGTCATCATCCGGCGGAACTGACTGACCTGCTTATCGTGCAAAGAATACAGAAAGATCTGCCGAACTTTGTCCGCAAGAGCCTGCTCCGGGATATGAGAAAACGTAGGGCAGTCCTGCTTTACATTCTGCACATGAATGTCGATCCAGCCCGTATCTTTTTCGTAGTGGGCAGCCGTTGATTCTACGATGGCATCAAAAATCGCCTGCTTGCTGGGGAAATGGTTGTAAAGCGAGGGCGCCTTGATGCCCACCGCCTTTGCGATTTCCCCCACGCTGACCGCATCATACCCTTTGGCCGAAAACAGTTCCAGAGATTTTTCCAGAATACGCTGCTTGGTATCTTCCATTTTCCCTCGCCCTTTACTAACTAACATTTGTTAGTTCTACTATAATCAAAAAAGTTTCCGTTGTCAAGCGTTTTTTCTGAAAGACAATGGAAACAAAATCGTTACCACAGGCCAACAGCGTCCATGATTGCTTCAACACTCTCCACCGGCTGGCATCCTCACTTGGGTTCAACTTAACCGTGATAGTCTCCCGTAGCAGAATCTACGCAAACATAGGGCACGGTTTTTCCATCAATTTTGACGTAGACCTGATAGATGCCATCCCCCAGATCTTCGTAGTATTCCGGGGTGACGTTGTAATTTTCCCAAAGGCTTTTTTCAAAATCGGTTTTCCAGCTTTCATCAGAAGAAGCGGCGCTTTCTGCCAAATCTTCCGATTCAGCAGATGGGGCTTGCTCCTGAACTACGCTGCTTGCCGGAGCAGCGGTATCGGAAGAACTTACTGTCCGGCTGCAAGAAGAAAGAACGAGTGGCGCAGCAAGAGCAATACAGATCACTGGGACTGCTTTTTTCAAGATAAGATCCATAATTGACAACCTCCTTGGATAAAAGACGTAAGGGATATGATTTGAACTGCCAACAGGCAGATTCCAGCAACGATTATCACAAAAGCATCAGCTCGTCACAAAAGCGACACGCTTCGTGTCAATCCGTACATCCTAAAACAAAAGCCGCCCGAAGGCGGCAGGATGCATCACGGAAGCAAATATGAACGCGGCTCAGGGCCATCAGAACAGATCCAGCATGTTGTCCAGATAAATTTCTTCCCGGACGCGCAGCTGATACTCAGGCTTTGTCATGTAGTAAAGCAGAAATTCCAGTATCAACGCGCTGCCCAGTCCCCGCCCCTCGATTTTGAAGTTGGAAAAGCCGCCGGGCAGATAAATTTTGCGGATATCCCCGGCCCCGATGAAGCCGGGGTTTTCCATTGCCTTTGAAAAACGATAGCCCTGCTGTGCGCCCGGCGCTGTGCAGCGGTGGTCCGGGCAGTCCTCGCCCAGATTTTTGCGGCTGACATTCTCGTAGCAGTGCTTTCTGTCCCGGCAGCCGTACCAGCAGCATTCGTTGCACAGAAATTCCACCTTGTCCTTCTGATCCTGCGGCAGGGTATCCAGCTCTGCAAACGACTTGTTCAGGCGGAAATCCGGCACAACATAGCGGAACTCTTCCCGTTCCGTCTCTCTGCGGAGCTGCTGAAAATCTGTAAGGACTTTTGTTGTGGAGGACACGAAATAAAGGCCCGGATACTGCCTTTTCAGGTAGTCCAGCAGCAGGTCCGAATGGACGATGACACCATTCTGCACACGGTTTTCTTTTTCAAACAGCGCACAGAGGGCATTGCATTTCCGGTCTGCAAGGTGCTCTTTCCGGAGCAGCGAATTGCTGAAGGTGAGCCGGGCCGATATGCCATATTCCTGCATCAGTGCAAGCACCCGGTGCGGCTGTGCATCGCCAAAGCCAGTGCGGCCCCCGCCCCAGATGCAGTCGGCCGGTGCACCGTAGACCGAACCGATCTCGCACCAGTCGTAAAAATATTCCCTGTGTTCACGGAACAGCGGCAGAAACACACGGTACAGTTCATAAAATTCAAACAGTCCCGGAAGATGATAATATGCCGTGCTGCGTTCGTGCTGTGCCATTGCCGTGTGTGTTCCTCATTTCTGTAAGTTTCAGCTTCCCTGCAGCAGCTTTTGCGCTGCACCCGGAGATCTTTTTGTCAGTATAGCACAGTCCTGCCGGGAAAGAAATCATCTTCCTCTTGACCTTGAGCGCACTCCAAGTTTTATCATGTGCATGCTGGTGATCTTATCTTTCTCATTATATTCCTTTCTCTGCGAAAGAACAAGAAGTATCTTTATGTCTGACATGAAAAAACAGATTTTTGATCTTCCTTACCATTCCTGAAAGAACGAGACGAGCTTTGCCCGGCTTTCGCGCCTTGCTTTACAGCACAGCGCCTGTTCTGTCAAGAGATGAAACGTTTTTCGTGCATTGCGAAAAATGTTTCGGTTCACATGCTCTGCGGCTCGATCTTCACCGTTCTGCCGCCCAGGTTTTCGTAAATGCGGTGGGAGACTGAGAGCACCGTGCGGCTTGCAGAGGCGCGGCGCAGTGCTTCCAGCACACGGGCTTCCGTTTCAGCGTCCAGATTTGCCGTGACCTCGTCCAGCAAAAGCACAGCCGGGTCCGCCGCCGCAGCGCGGGCAATGGACAGCAGCTGCCACTCGCCCTGCGAGAACATGCCATCGCTGCAAACGGTGTCGCAGCCTTCCGGCAGGGCCTGAATGGCTTCGTCAATACCTGCAAGCTTTGCCGCATTCCGTGCCATCTCTGCAGTGATCTGCGGATCGCCCAGCGTGATCTGCTCCAGCACGGTGCCCGGCACACGGGAGAAATGCTGCTCCACGCAGCCGATGCAGGTGCGGCGCTCGCGGTCGGTGATGCGTGCCACATCCACGCCGCCAATGGTAACAGTGCCCGCCTGCGGCTGGTACAGGCCCAGCAGAAGCTTGAACACCGTGCTCTTGCCCGCACCGGTGCGGCCCACCAGCGTGACCTGCCCGCCCTGCTTTACCGTCATGGAGAAATCACTCAGGACGGGCTTTTCGCCATAGCCGAAGGTCACATGCGCAAGCTCCACATCCCCGCGCGCAGCGGTCCGGCGCTCGGCAGGGATCGTGCGCTCCGGCTGAGCGAGAAAGGCATCGATGCGCTTGACACCTGCCATGGCCGACTGGATGGTCTGGATCTCCATGCCAAGGCTTTCAATGGGAGCAAAAATGCGGGAAATGTAGTTGATGATCGCCACCGAGGTACCCACCGACATCCCAAAGAATGTAAGCACCATGGCATTGCCGGAAGCGGAAAGCAGCATCACGATGCCTGCCACCACCGCGTTCAGCGCCAGCACCACCGGCGAATAGATGGCATCGTAAAAATTGGTGCGCTCCATAGCGGCGTAGCTCTCGCCGATGCAGCGGTCATAGCGGCGTTCCCTATAGCTTTCCAGCCCCAGCGCCCGGATGGTGCGGATGTTGTGCAGCGTCTCCGGCACCTGACCGGAGACAGCTGCAACGGCACGGCGGTTATCCAGTTGTGCGGCCAACATCCGCTTTTGCACATGGCGGGTGAACACCGCAAACAGCGGCAGCACCAGCAGCAGCACCAGCGCAATGCCGGTGTTTTTTACCGCGATGACCGCCATGATGGAAATGATGCGGCAGGCATCTGCCGCCATGCTGATGATGCCGGAGGTGAACAGCGCTTCCACCGTGTCCACATCGCCGGAAAAGCGTGCCGCCACCTCGCCGGGGTTCTGGCCTGCCAGCGTGCTTGCGGGCAGCCGAGTAAGCTTCCGGGACATTTCCGACCGCAGCGCGTGGGTCATTTTCTGGCCAAAGAGCACCAGCAGGCTTTCCTGCGCGGAGGAAAGCCCCCCTTCCAGCGCCAGACTGCCAAAGTAAAGCAGCACTGCTGCAATGGTGAGCGGGATGCCTGCGGTGAGCCGGTCAATGATACCGGCCAGCAGCAGCGGCGGCAACAGTGATGCCACCACCGATGCCGCCACGCACAGGATGGTGCCCGCCGTGAGCAGATGATGCGACATGGCGGCCATGCGGATGGCTTCAAATACGCCGTTATCCTTTTTACTCTTCATCCAGATCGCCTTCTTTCTGCACCGTCTGGCTCTCGTACAGCTGGCGGTACAGCGGAACCGTTTCCATCAGCTGGGCATGGGTACCAACGGTGGTTTTACCGCCGTCCATAAAGATCACTTTCTGCATCTGCGGGAAGTGGTACAGCCGGTGCGAGATGAGGAAGACCACCTTATCCTTTGCATCGCTCTGCAAATCGGCAAACACGGTATCCTCGGTATGGCGGTCCAGCGCAGAGAACGGGTCGTCCAGGATCAGCACCGGGCGCGGGTGGGCCAGCGTTCTTGCCAGTGCCAAGCGCTGGGCCTGACCGCCGGAAAGGCGGGTGCCGCTGGGGCCGATGACGGTATCCACACCGTTCTCCATGGCCAGCACTTCGCCGTCCAACGCAGCGGCAGCAAGCCACGGCATGGCATCCTGTTCACTGCCGCAGAGAACATTGTTCTGCACTGTATCGGCGCTCAGCTCCGGATCATGGCCCAAGTAACCAACGGTGGCAGAGATCTGCCGCGGGGTCATGGCAGCAAATTCCGTTTTGCCAAATTTTGCCGAGCCGCCGTAGGGTGCTTCGCACAGGAACACCCTGCCGAAGGTGGATTTGCCGCAGGCCACCGGGCCGGTGACGCCAATGATATCGCCGGGGTGCGCCGTCAGGCTCAGGCCGGAAAAGATGGGTCCTTCGCCATAGGCAAAGGAGAGGTTTTCCAGCGTCACGTCCTGCGCCGCCGGGATATTCAATGCTTCCAGCTGTTCCGGCTGCTTCATCAGTGGCTTGATGCGCTTCCACGAGACCTCGGCTTTCTGCACCGAGTTGAACAGCTTTGCCACCTTGGAGGATTTGACCACCAGTTTCGTGAAGCAGGAAAGAAAGGTGGTGAACGCCGCAATGTCCCATGTGCTCCAGCCGGAGCCGAGCACATTTTTAGCGCCGAACCACAAAATGAACAGCACGCCTGCCTCGGACGCTGCCAGATACAGCGGCGGCAGAGCGGACTGCCACACATTGTTGCGCACGGCTGTTTTTTCGTAGGTGTTCAGGGCTTCCTCGTACTTTTCTATGCGGGCATCCTCACAGCCGTAAATGCGGTAGGTCACAGCATTCCGGGCGCGGTCGAGGGTGGCAGCGCTCAACGCACTTGCTGCCTTTTTGTACGCTGCACCGGCGCGCTGCACCGGCTTTTTCATCCATGCCGCGCACATGTAGGAAAACGGCGTGAACAGCAGGCTGAGCAGCGCCAGCCGCCAGTCGTACACCAGCAGCATCACAGCATAGCCCACCAGCGCCACGCCGGTATCAAAGATCTCGGTGGTGAACTTGCGCATCCCCTCTACGCAGTCGTCCACATCCGAGATGGCCTTGGTCATCAGTTCACCGACGCCTTCTTTTTCCAGCGCCGCCCGGCTCTGCCGCACCAGATTGGCATACAGGATGCCCTTCATCCGGCGGTTGATGTTGTTGGCAAAGCGGCGGACATAAAAGCGCTTGATAAAGCGCGCCGCCTGCACCGCCAGCGTGACCACGATATAGGCCAGCACCAGCATGGCCATTTTTGCCGCCGTCTCACTGCCGCCCAGAATGTCGGCAAGGCACTGGGCCAGCCGGCCCTCGAACCAAGGCGTTGCCAGCAGGCCGATGTTATACACAAGGCCCGACAGCGTGACAAAGGCCAGCGGGAGCCACTCTGCTTTGAAATAGGAGAGCACCCTGTCCGGGCGGAACGTTTTATCCTTTTTCATGAGCAGCCTCACCTCCTGCAGCTTTCCGGAAATGCGGGAAGCCCGCGCGGCTCTCGGTCTTGGATGCTGTGTACAGCTTGTTCAGCGCAGCGGCAAAGGCAGCGGCTTCCTCGGCGGTGAGCACATTGGTCAGGTATTCGTAAAAGGCCGCTTCGATCTCTGCCTTGGAGGATCTCAGGCTTTCCGCCTTTTTGGTGGGGTACAGCAGCTGGCTGCGCCGGTCGCTGGGGGCATCTCTGCGGATCAGAAGACCCTTTGCTTCCAGATTTTTTGTCCGCCGCGCAATGGCAGCCTTATCTGCGTGCAGCAGTTCCGCCAGCTGCGCCTGCGTGCAGCCGGGGTGATGCCGCACCGCATGGATCAGGTCGATCTCTGCTGTGCCGACCCCTTCCTCCCGCATCGTGAGCAGGACCAGTTTTTCCGCTTCGCGTGCGATCTTTGTGATTTTTCGTTCCGTAATATCCATAGACTCCTCCGGGCTTCATTGCAGGAAGTTATATCTACATCGTTGTATGTACAATCAATAGTATAGCATCTCGTTTCCAAAATGCAAACAGTTCTTTTTGTGCCCGTATTTTTGCAATGCTGGCAGGCTCCACACCCAGTGCATGGGCCGCGCCTGTACAGACCAGCCATGTGCTGCGGCATTGCCCGCTTTTGGCGTTTGCCGCAGTCCTTTCCCACGTTGAGGCCGATATAAGCCCATTTCCACATCATGTCAACAGGTTTATAGCATCAAAACAGCCCTGACCGTGTCCGCTGTAAAAGCAGGCAGACGATCAGGACTGTTTTTCCGTATTTCTTTATTTCAGCCGGTCAGCAGGCATCCACATTCTTGGTGACCATCACGTCACTGTCCAGCCCGCAGACGTTGTGCAGCACAATGGTGCCTGCCTTGACGGGGGCGGTCAGCACCACCTTGCGGATCTCGTCCATCACCGGGAAGATCATATCCTTGGGGACGGCCTTGGTCAGGCGCACGCTGGTAACGGGCAGCTCGCCGCCCTTAACCAGCACTGAACTGGCGATGGTGCGGCGGGGCGCAGTCAGCTCCTGACGGATATACTGTTCGCCGCGGGGGCAGGTGTGACCGGTGACCGAGATCACCTGACCATTTTCAACTTCGGCTTCGATCTCGCAGCCGTTGGGGCAGACGATACAGGTAAATTGCTTTTTCATTCCACCGACACCTCCAGTGCGCCCGTTTCCTGCAGCTTGGCAGCAGAGACCTTGAACTGGATCATCTCCGCAGGAATGGCTTTCTTCATCTTCTTGGCAGCAACTTCCACACCGTTCTGGCGCACCACGATGCGGCAGTCACGGTAGTGGTTCCGCACGCGCAGCGAAAGGCTGAAGTCGTTCTTGCCGCTGACCTTCTGCGGAATGGTGTGGCCCACGCCCTCGCCGCACTTCACGTCCAGCGTGCAGGGGGCGATGCCCTTGCCCTCAACGTAGGCGGCAGCGTGGCGTGCCAGTGCCTCGGACTCCATGGAAACAAAGTCCACCAGATCATGCACATGCAGCACATTGCCGGCAGAGAACACGCCGGGCACGTTGGTCTGCAGGTTCTCGTCCACCACAGCGCCGTTGGTGTGGGGGTCAATGGCGATGCCGGCATCCTCCAGCAGCTTGTTCTCCGGGATCAGGCCCACGGAGAGAATCAGCGTATCACACTTGTACTCCTTCTCGGTGCCGGGGATGGGCCGACGGTTCGCGTCCACCTCGGAGATGGTCACGCCGGTCAGACGGTCACGGCCATGGATCTCGGTGACGGTGTGGCTGAGATAGAGCGGGATATTGTAGTCATCCAGACACTGCACGATGTTGCGCGGCAGGCCGGAGGGGTAAGGCATCAGCTCGAACACTGCCTGCACATGAGCGCCTTCCAGCGTCATGCGGCGTGCCATGATCATGCCGATATCGCCGGAGCCGAGGATGACGACCTCCTTGCCGGGCATCCGGTTGTAGAGGTTCATGTAAGCCTGCGCGGTGCCTGCGGTGAACACGCCCGCCGGACGCTCGCCGGGAATGCCCAGTGCGCCGCGGCTGCGCTCCTTGCAGCCCATGGCAAGCACCACAGCCTTTGCCTGATACTGGCGCAGGCCGCTGCGGGTGGATGCGGTGACGACACGATCCTCCGTCAGGCTCAGCACCGTGGCGCTGGTCTCGTAAGGGATCTCACGCTTGTTCACTTCATCAATGAACGCCTGTGCATATTCCGGGCCGGACAGGCTCTCGCCGAAGCGGCCCAGACCGAAACCGTCATGGATGCACTGGCGCAGGATGCCGCCCAGCATCGCCTCGCGCTCCAGAATGATCATGTTGCGGATGCCCTGCTTGTGCAGCTCCACCGCTGCGGCAAGACCTGCAGGGCCGCCGCCGATAATCACAACGTCTTTCTGTTCCATCGCTCAGTTCTCCTCCTTCCGCATATTGCCGGTGAGTACCCATGACCCCTGACGGCTGTAACGCACATTCTCCGGCTCGGTGCCCAGCTCCTGCTCAATGAAGTGTTCGATCTTCATCTGGCAGAAGCCGCCCTGACAGCCGCCCATCATGGCGCGGGTGCGGTACTTGATGCCGGTCATGGTGGAAACGCCCAGCGGGTTGTGGATAGCCTGCAGGATCTCCGCCTTGGTCACTTCCTCACAACTGCAGATCATCTCGCCGTAATCGGGGTCCTGCGCGATGAGCTCTGCCTGCTGTTCCGGCGTGCACTCGGCAAACTTGACGATGCCCTTGTGGTGCGGGTCAAAGTCTGGGTTTTCCTCAAACTTTTCGCGCTCCTGCATCAGACCGATGACGTAGCGGGCCAGCGGCACGCTGCCGGTCAGGCCCGGGGATTCAATGCCCACGAGGTTGACGGCATTGGGTGCCACGTCGTCCCGGATCTCCACCTTCCAGTCCTGAATGGCACCGTTTTCATCCACCCACTTGGGCTGGATGCCGGCGAAGGTGCGGATCTGATCCTTTTTGAAGATGTGGGGCCACAGCTTTGCGCCCTCCACGGCCAGACTGTCCATGTTGGCCTGCGGCACACCGTAGTCGTCCAGCACATCGGTGTTCTCCGCGTCCGGGCCAACAGTCACGTTGCCGTCCACGGTGGGGGTGATGTGGATGCCCATATAGGTGTTGCTGGGCACCGGGTACACCGGCATGGGCAGCAGCTTGCCCATGCGCTTGTGCAGGATGATGTAGTTGCTGCGGGAGCCGATGACACGGTAGCCGGTCAGGCCCAGCAGGTCGGAGATCTGCTTTGCGCCCAGACCAGCGGCGTTGACCACCCAGCGGGTGCAGAAATCGCCATGGGCAGTATGCAGGTAGTACAGCTCATTTTCCCGGGTGATAGCCTCTACCTTGTGGTCAAAGAAGAAGTCCACGCTGTTGGCGTGTGCGTTCTCGGCCAGAGCCACCGTGTACAGGAACGGGTCCATGATGCCGCTGTTTTTGGACCACATGGCAAACTTGCCCACCACGGCGGGCACCAGCTCGTGCAGCTTTGCTTCATCGATCATCTCCAGGCCGGTGCAGCCGTTGACAGCGCCCTGCTTCATGGTGCGCTCCAGCTGCTCCATGTCCTCGGGGGTGTTGCCCACCAGCACCTTGCCGCAACGCTTGAACGGGAAGTTCAGCTCTTCGGCCAGCTGATCCATGATGCGGTTGCCTTCTACGCAGCACTTCGCTTTCAGGCTGCCAATGGGGTTGGCAAAGCCGCCGTGCACCACCGCAGAGTTGCGGCCACTGGTCTCGTTGCAGACATCCAGATTTTTTTCCAGCACTGCAATGCTCAATTTGTAGCGCGAAAGTTCGCGTGCAATGGCGCTGCCCACGACACCCGCACCGATGATGACCACATCGTATTGTTTTTTCATGGTATCCACCTTTCTTCCTGATTTGGAGATCCGGCTTTTATGTTATATATTTCATTGACTAAAATATATAACATTTCATAATCTCTGTCAAGCCGTTTCCGGCAAAAAACTGCACAAAAAAATGCCGCATCTTTTGGCATAGATACGGCATTTCTGAACGTGATACGGTTGTTTCAGGCTTTGAAATAGTGTGGGAATGCTTCCCGGATCGCAGAAAGGTTCTCCGTGTAGCGCTGCATATGCTGCCCGGCAATGCGGTGTGCTGCCGCCTCATCCTTCTGTTCAATGGCTTTCAGCAGGCTGACGTGATCTTCGTAGATCGTTTTTGCGGGCCTGCAGCGGAAGCTGAGGATGGTGGTGCGGTCAAAATGCGGAGCCAGATTTTCCACCAGATCGTACCAGTACGGGCAGCCGCACTGCACATAAAGCAGCCGGTGGAACCCCTTGTCCAGCTCAAAGATCTTTTCTTCCTGTGCACGCTCAATGTACATGCGCCAGAGCGCCACGTTCTCCCACAGCTGGTCGATATCCGCCGGGGTCAGCTTTTCGCACGCCATGCGGGCGATCTCTGCTTCCAGTACAGCACGCAGATGGCGCACTTCTTCCACCAGCTCCGCATCGATGAGAGAAACATAGGTGCCGATCTTGGGCCGGATCTCAATGAGCCGCCGCTGCGCCAGCTCCAGCTCTGCTTCCCGGAAGGGGGTGCGGCTCACCCCCAGCTGTTCGCACAATTCCGGCTCGTTCAATTTTTCACCCGGCTCCAGACGGGTGTTGATAATATTATCGATCAATACCCGCAGAACAAAACTTTTTGCAGATTCATGCTCTCTGCGCTCTGAAATCGTAATCATCGGAAGGCTCCTTTCCCTCACAGGGAAACACTGTTCTCAGACTGCTGGGTCAAGTATACCACACTGCACACCGGCGTAAAAGAGGACAATATATAAAAGGAAGAAAACTGTGTCAGAATTGTAAAAGATAAAATATTTTAACTATTATTCTTGACTTATCCAACGATTCGGCTATAATGGTCGTGTTCGCAAGAAACTTCAAAAAATTTAGATATTCAAAACAAATCAAAGGAGACTACTACCATGACGTTTGAAGAAATGAAGAAGATCGTTGTTGATACCCTGAACTGCGACGAGGACAAGGTGACCATGGAGGCCAGCCTGACCGAGGATCTGGAGGCCGACAGTCTGGATGCCGTGGAGCTGAACATGGCTCTGGAAGATGCCTGCGGCGTGTCCATCCCGGACGAAGAGCTGGCAAAGCTCAAGACCGTGGGCGATATCTACAACTACATCACCGCACATATCTGAGGCAAAAAGCAATGAACGATATCCGAGATCTTTTCCCCGGCCGAATGCGGGAGCGCACCTTCCAGCTGAAGGCCAAGCGGGATGCCGGTGCCGTCTGGCACGAGCAGCAGTTTGTGGAGTGCAAGCAGTGCGGCCGCCGCGCCGCACGCACCCTGTGGGCAAGAAGCCTTTACGTCTGCCCCAACTGCGGCTACCACATGCCCATTGGCGGGTACTACCGGCTCAGTCTGGTGCTGGACCACGGCAGCTTCCGGGAACTGGATGCCGACCTTGCTCCGCAGGATGTGCTGCATTTTCCGGGCTACCGTGAAAAGCTTGCCGCCGCCCAGAACAAGACCGGCCTGCGCGAAGCCGCTGTAACGGCCACCGGCCGCATCGGCGGGGTGGCCTGCGTGGCTGCCGTGCTGGACAGCCGCTTTTTCATGGGCAGCATGAGCACTGCCGTGGGCGACAAGATCACCCGCGCCATCGAGTACGCCGCCGCAAAGCACCTGCCGCTGGTTATTTTTTCGGCCAGCGGCGGCGCGCGGATGCAGGAGGGCATTTTCAGCCTGATGCAGATGGCAAAGACCAGTGCCGCCATCCAGCGCTTTTCGGCAAAGGGCGGGTTGTACATCAGTGTGCTCACCCACCCCACCACCGGCGGTGTGACGGCCAGCTTTGCAAGCCTTGGCGACATCATGCTGGCAGAGCCTGGCGCGCTGATCGGCTTTGCAGGTCCGCGGGTCATTGAGCAGACCATTGGCGAAAAGCTGCCTGCCGGATTCCAGCGCAGCGAGTTCCAGATGGAGCACGGCTTTGTGGATCAGGTGGTGCCCCGCAGCCAGCTGCGGGATACCCTGATCCAGGTCTTGCAGCTCCATGCAGGAGGAAAACACGAATGATCAAGGAAATTTTAGAGCAGCTGGCTCCGCTGGATGCCCAGATCGCCGCGCTGAAAGGCAGCGGCAACGAGATGGATGCCATCACGGCCCATGCCTCCGAGCTGGCAGAGCTGGCTGTGGAAGAGGACGAGATCCTGCGCACCTGCGGCCCGCTGACCGCCGAGGATCGGGTGTTTCTGGCCCGGCACCCGGAGCGCCCCCACATTGATGAGACTGTTTCTGCCCTGTTCACCGACTTCTTTGAGCAGCGCGGCGACCGTCAGTGCAAGGAAGACCCTGCCATTCTGGGCGGCATCGCCCGTTTTCACGGATTGCCGGTGACGGTCATCGGCCACCGCAAGGGCAGCACACTGGAAGAAAATCTGGCCTGTAACTTTGGTATGCCGGGGCCGGAGGGCTACCGCAAGGCCCTGCGCCTGATGAAGCAGGCCGAAAAGTTTGGCCGGCCCATCATCACCTTCATTGACACGCCGGGCGCTTACCCCGGCAAGGATGCCGAGGAGCGCGGTCAGGGCGAAGCCATTGCACGCAACCTGATGGAAATGAGCGGCCTGACCGTGCCGGTCATTGCCGTTGTCACCGGCGAAGGCTCTTCCGGCGGTGCGCTGGCACTGGGTGTGGCAAACCACATCCTCATGCTGGAAAATGCCGTTTACTCGGTGCTCAGCCCCGAGGGCTTTGCCAGCATTCTGTGGAAGGATGCTTCCCGCAGCGGCGAAGCCTGCGAGATGATGAAGCTGACCGCGCAGGATCTGTACAGCGATGGCATCGTGGAGCAGGTGATCCCGGAACCGTTGGGCGGCGCACAGCGCAGCCACGCAGCCTTGTTTGAACAGTTGGATGTTGCTTTGCGGGTGCACCTGAAAGAGCTGTGCCGCATGAGCGGCCGCCAGCTGGCCGACCAGCGCTATAAAAAATACCGCCAGATCGGAGAAACGAGGAACGCATGAGTGGTTTACAGCTGATCGCCACCGGCGGGGCCATCCCCGGCCGGACGGTCACCAACGAAGATCTGAGCCGCATGGTGGATACCAGCGACGAGTGGATCACCAGCCGCACCGGCATCCGCACCCGGCACTGGTGCACGGAGGATGAATCTGCCGCCACGCTGGCCATTTCCGCCGCAAAGCAGGCTTTGGCCCGCAGCGGCCTTGCCCCTGCGCAGATCGGGTGCTGCATCTGTGCCACCCTGTCCGCCCCAGACGCGACCCCCAGTGTAGCCTGTCAGGTGCAGGCGGCGCTGGGCCTTCCCGAGGACCGGCCTGCGCTGGATGTCAACGCGGCCTGTTCCGGCTTCCTCTACGGCATAGCCGTGGCGCGGGGACTGCTGACAACTTTGGGTGGACAGTATGCCCTCGTCATTGGGTGCGAAGCCCTTTCCCGCCTGATGGACCCCGCCGACCGCTCCACCTGTGTACTGTTTGGGGATGGAGCCGGTGCTGCCATTTTTCAGCTGTCGGACACTCCCTTTGCTCTGACGCTGGGCGCGCGCGGCAGCGATGTTCTCCATGCGGGCGGGCCGAACCGCACAGGTTCCGCGCCCATCACCATGGACGGCAAGGCCGTATTCCGCTTTGCAGTGGATGCCCTGCCCAAGTGCCTGCACACTGTGCTGGATGAAACACAGCTGACCCTCGATGATCTTGAGTGGGTGGTCTGCCATCAGGCCAACAGCCGCATCATCGACCACTGCGTGCGGGCGCTGAAGGCCGACCCGGCAAAGTTCTACAAGAACATGGACCGCCACGGCAACACCAGTGCCGCCAGCATCCCGGTAGCCCTGAACGAGCTTGCCGAGAACGGGCAGCTGCAGCCGGGCCAGCTTCTGGCCTGCATCGGCTTTGGCGGCGGCCTGACATGGGGCGGCATGATCGTGGAATACGACCCTCTCAGGCGCTGATGCGCCAGCTCCCCCGAAGGGGGAGCTTTATGGGCGGGTAGGGTCAGTGTGCCTTCCAAGAGAAGGTCCAGCTGACAGAAAAGCAGAAAAAAGCTCCCCCCTCGGGGGAGCTGTCAATGCCGGAAGGCATTGACTGAGAGGGTTTTTCAATGAAACTTTTAAATGAAATTCTAGGCACAAAATACCCCATCATTCAGGGCGGCATGGCCAACATTGCCACTGGCGAGTTTGCCGCCGCCTGCTCCAACGCGGGTGCGCTGGGCATCATTGGTGCGGGCGGCATGAACGCCGACACCCTGCGCCAGAACATCCGCCGCTGCAAAGAGCTGACCGACAAGCCTTTTGGCGTGAACATCATGCTCATGCATCCGCAGGCAGATGAGTTTGCCAAGATCGTGGTGGAAGAGGGCGTGCCCGTTGTGACCACCGGTGCAGGCAACCCGGGCAAATATATCCCCGCGTGGAAAGCGGCAGGCATCAAGGTGATCCCGGTTGTCGCCGCCGCCGTGCTGGCAAAGCATCTGGAGCCGCTGGGCATCGATGCTGTCATTGCTGAGGGCACCGAGAGCGGCGGCCATGTGGGCGAAATGGCTACCATGGCGCTGGTGCCGCAGGTGGTGGATGCCGTAAATGTACCCGTCATTGCAGCTGGCGGCATCGCCGATGGCCGTCAGCTGGCAGCAGCTCTGGCTCTGGGCGCCTGCGGCGTGCAGGTAGGCACCTGCCTGCTGGTGAGCGAGGAGTGCCCCATCCATGAAAACTACAAAGCCGCCCTGCTCAAGGCCAAGGACAGCGATACCATTGTGACCGGCCGAAGCGTGGGTGCGCCGGTGCGAGTGCTGAAAAACCGCATGAGCCGCGAATATGTCCGGCAGGAAAACGCCGGTGCCGACAAGATGGAGCTGGAAAAGTACACCCTTGGCAGCCTGCGCCGCGCCGTGTTTGAGGGCGACACCACCACTGGCAGCCTGATGGCCGGTCAGGTGGCAGGCATGCTGCACGAGGTGCGCCCGGTGGCGGATATTCTTGCAGACCTGTGGAACGGCGGGAGGCAGCGCATTGCCGCGCTGAGCACCGAATGCTGACCCTCGGCAGAAAGACCCTGTCTGTGCCCATCCTACAGGGCGGCATGGGTGTGGGCGTTTCCCTCGGCGGGCTGGCCGGTGCTGTTGCAGCCTGCGGCGGTATGGGGTGCATCTCCACCGCCGATGCAGGCTACCGTGAGCCGGACTTTGCCCGCGACCCGGCAAGTGCCAACCACCGTGCACTGACCGCCGAGATTCGGAAGGCAAAGGAGATCGCAAAGGGCGCGGGCATGGTAGCCATCAACGCCATGGTGGCAACGCAGGATTATGCGGCCGCGATCCGCACCGCTGTGGAAGCGGGCGTGGACGCGGTGGTGTCCGGCGCGGGCCTGCCGTTGGAGCTGCCCGGCATCGTGGGCACAACGGATGTTGCCATCGCTCCCATCGTTTCCAGCGGAAGAGCCGCAAAGCTCATCCTGCGTCGCTGGGCCAAAGAGTTTGGCCGCACCGCTGATTTTGTGGTGATCGAAGGCTGCAAGGCAGGCGGACACCTCGGCTTTGCCGAAGATGACCTGCTGGCAGGCAAATGCCAGACCCTCGATGACATCCTGCCCGAGGTGCTGGCCGAGGTAAAGCCCTTTGAAGCACAGTTTGGCCACAGCATCCCCGTGTTTGTGGCAGGCGGCGTGTACACCGGTGCCGATATGGCCCACTTTACCGCAATGGGCGCTGCAGGCGTACAGCTTGCTACCCGCTTTATCACCACCTACGAGTGCGACGCATCCCAGGGCTACAAGGACGTTCTGCTGAACGCCCGGCCCGAGGATGTACGGATCATCCACAGCCCGGTGGGAATGCCGGGCCGTGCACTGAACACCCCACTGGTGCAGGCGCTGGCAGAGGGGACCCGCTTCCCTCCCCGGCACTGTGCCCGCTGCCTGAAGACCTGCGACCCCGCCAAGGTGCCCTACTGCATCACCCACGCGCTCATCGAAGCCGTAAAGGGCAATGTGGAGGAGGGCCTGTTCTTCTGCGGGGCCAACGTGGGCAGGCTGGACCGGATGCGCACGGTACAGGAGCTGATGGATGAACTTGTGACCGAATGGAGGCAAAATCAATGAAGCTTGCCGTTTTATATGCCGGTCAGGGGGCACAGCACCCCGGCATGGGCAAAGAATTTTACGAAGGCTCTCCCGCGTTCCGGGCGGCATTTGACAGTGCAGAACTGGACTTCGATCTGCACCGCGTCTGCTTTGAGGACCCGGATGGCCTTTTGAATCAGACCGAATACACCCAGCCCTGCATGGTGGCCTTTGCCTGCGGCGTGACCGCAGTGCTGGCCCAGCAGGGCGTGAAACCCGCTTATGTGGCCGGGCTTTCGCTGGGCGAATACTCCGCGCTGGAAGCTGCCGGGGTGTTCACCGCAAAGCAGGCCATCGAGCTGGCCGCTTACCGCGGCAAAGCCATGGCCGAAGCTGCAAAGGGCATCGACTGCGGCATGACCGCCGTGCTGAACCTTGACCGGCAGGCACTTGCAGCCTGCTGTGAACAGGCTGCAGAGCTCGGCTGTGTGCAGATCTGCAACTACAACTGCCCGGGTCAGCTGGTCATCGGCGGCGAGAAAGCCGCTGTGGACAAAGCCGCCGCACTGGCCAAAGAAGCCGGTGCCCGCCGCTGCATCCCGCTCAAGGTGAGCGGCCCGTTCCACACCCGCCTCATGGCCCCCGCCGGGGATGCACTGGCAAAGCGTTTTTCGTCTGAGCCCTTTGGCGAGATGCAGGTGCCGGTGCTGTTCAACTGCCTTGGCCGTGAAAAAGCTGAGCAGGACAGCATCCCGGCGCTGCTCGTGAAGCAGGTGCAGAGCAGCGTTTACATGGAAGATACGCTCCACCGCCTCGGTGAGCTGGGCGTAGACCATATTCTGGAAGTCGGCCCGGGCAGTGCTCTGGCTGGCTTTGTGAAAAAGACCCTGCCCGGCGTGGTCTGCGCTTCGGTGGAGACCCCGGAGCAGCTGAACGCCGCACTGACAGCATGGAAGGAAGAGCTATGAGCGAAGAAACGATCATCCGCACCGCCGTTGTTACTGGCGGAAGCCGGGGCATTGGCCGGGCTGTGTGCATCCAGCTGGCAAAGCAGGGCTGCAATGTTGTGGTGAATTACTGCCACGGCGAAGCTGCAGCTGCCGAGACGGTGGCTCTGTGCAAGGCCGAAAACGCAGATGCCGTGGCTGTGCAGGCCGATGTTTCCACTGCCGAGGGCTGCAAAGCGCTCTTTGAACAGGCGATGAACGCCTTTGGCCGGGTGGATATCCTTGTGAACAACGCGGGCATTACCCGCGATAATCTGATCCTGCGCATGAGCGAAGAGGACTTCGATGCAGTGCTGAACGCAAACCTCAAGGGTGCGTTCCTCTGCTGCAAGGAGGCCGCCCGCCGCATGGTGCGCCAGCGCTGGGGCCGCATCGTGAACCTTTCCAGTGTGGTGGCCCTGCGGGGCAACGCCGGCCAGACCAATTACGCCGCCAGCAAGGCGGGCCTGATCGGCCTGACCAAAAGCCTTGCCCGCGAGCTGGCAAGCCGCAATGTGACCGTGAATGCAGTCGCGCCGGGCTTTATCGAGACCGACATGACCGCCGCCCTGCCGGAAGCCGTCCGTGCCGAAATGGCAAAGGGCATCCCCGCAGGCCGCGCAGGAAAGCCGGAGGATGTGGCAAATGCAGTGGCATTTTTTGCCGCAGAACAAAGCAGCTATCTCACCGGGCAGGTGCTCTGTGCAGACGGCGGCATGGCAATGTAAAAGGAGAAAACTCTCATGGAAAAACGCAGAGTCGTGATCACCGGCCTTGGCACCGTGAACCCGCTGGGCAACAACACCGCCGACAGCTGGGCCGCTGCCAAAGCAGGCAAATGCGGCATCGGCCCCATTACCCAGTTCGATACCACCGATTTTAAATGTAAGCTGGCAGGCGAGGTGAAGGGCTTTGACCCGGAAACCATCGTGGACAAAAAGGAAGCCCGCAAGATGGCCCGCTTTACCGTTCTGGCCCTTGCTGCCGCCGCTGAAGCGGTTGCAGACAGCGGTCTGGACACCGAAGCGGAAGCCAAACAGATCGGCGTCATCCTTTCCAGCGGCATCGGCGGTCTGCCCACTATTGAGGAGCAGCACACCCGCGGTGAAGAAAAGGGCATGGAAAAGGTAAGTCCCTATTTTGTGCCCATGTCCATTGCCAACATGGCGGCGGCACAGGTGGCCATCCGCTTTGGCCTGAAGGGCATGTGCACCTGCCCGGTGACGGCCTGCGCCGGCGGCACCAATGCCGTAGGCGACGCCTTCCACCGCATCCGTGACGGCTACGAGACCGCCATGGTCTGCGGCGGTGCAGAGAGCTGCATCAGCCCTCTGGGCATCGGCGGCTTTACCAGCATGAAAGCGCTTTCCACCGCGACCGACCCGGATGCAGCCAGCCTGCCCTTTGACGCACGGCGCGGCGGCTTCGTGATGGGCGAAGGCAGCGGCGTGCTGGTGCTGGAAGAGCTGGAGCATGCCCGTGCCCGCGGTGCGCACATCTACGCCGAGGTGGTGGGCTACGGTGCCAACTGCGATGCCTACCACTTCACCGCCCCCGCCCCCGGCGGCGCAGGTGCCATCGACTGCATGGCGCTGACGCTGGCGGATGCAGGCATCGCACCGGAGCAGGTGGACCACATCAACGCCCACGGCACCGGCACCCACATGAACGATGCCTGCGAGACCGCCGCCATCCATGCGGTGTTCGGCGAACACGCAAAGCAGCTGACTGTGGTGAGCACCAAGAGCATGACCGGCCATCTGCTGGGCGGTGCGGGCGGCATTGAAGCCGTATTTACGGCGCTGGCCCTGCATGACCAGTTTGCGCCGCCCACCATCCACTATGAGCAGCCCGATCCCGAATGTGATCTGGACTATGTGCCGAACACTGGCCGTGCGCAAGCCATGACCTACGCACTGAGCAACAGTCTGGGCTTTGGCGGGCACAACGCCTGCATCGCCCTGCGCAGATGGGAGGGCTGACCCATGGCAGAACCCCGCACCGTGCGTGCAGACGCAAACGCCCTGAACAGCGAGGAGATCGCGGCGCTTCTGCCGCACCGCTATCCCTTTGCCCTTGTGGACCGCATTCTGGACTATGAGCCGGGCCAGTGGGCCATCGGCCGCAAGTGCGTGAGCCGCAATGAGGAATTTTTCTGCGGACATTTTCCCGGCCAGCCGGTGATGCCGGGAGTGCTCATTCTGGAAGCACTGGCCCAGACCGGTGCCGTTGCGGCGCTCAGCCTGCCGGAGAACAAGGGCAAACTGGCCCTCTTCGGCGGCATCAAGAATGCCCGCTTCCGCAAACAGGTCACCCCCGGCGATGTGCTCACCCTGCACTGTGAACTGGTAGAGCAGCACGGCCCGGTGGGCGTGGGCAAAGCCTCGGCGTGGGTGGACGGCAAGTGCGCCGCCACCGCCGAGCTGACCTTTGTGCTGACCGACCCCAACGCCTAAAAACACCCCTGTGAGTTTAAAAAAGCTCACAGGGGTGTTTTCCGTTATTTTACCATTGAGAAGCCGCTTCGCTCTCTCAGCCAAGCGCCACATCCAGAACCATCAGTGGTGCCCCACCAGATAGGCCACCCGGTCGATCTGCGCCGCCGTCATGCCGGTATCCGCCAGAAATTCCCGCACCAGCGGAGCACTCTCCTGCTCCTGATACTTTCCATTGGTGTTACTGCAATGGTAGGATCGCATATTTACTGATTTCTGTATCTGTTCAGGACAGCATCCGGGATATGGCAGTAACTGCAGTCTTCAGGGTGCCGTTCCAGATGGTGCTGATGCTCCTCAGCGCTCCGGACATAATTTGTCAGCGGCAGCACTTCCAGCATGATCTTGTCCCGGTCCTCCCGGCCGTTTATAAAAGCTCTTGCTTCTTCCAGATGTCTGGGATCTGTACTGTACAGCCCTGTCCGGTACTTTTTTCCAACGTCCACGCCCTGTTTGTTCAGGCTGTAGGGGTCGATGATCTCAAACAGGTGTGCCATCAGTTCTGAAATGCTTGTGTTTTTCTCATCATAGACCACTTTTACGCATTCTGCATATCCATCGTATGGGCCATCCAGAGAACTCGTTGTTCCGTTGGCTCTGCCGGCTTCAGTCATCTGTACACCAGGCACTGTGTCAAAAAAATGCTGTACGCCCCAAAGGCATCCGCCTGCGATATAGACCGTTTCCATCTTGATTTTCCCCTTCCTGTTGATCATATATCAGTTTTGCTCCTATTCTACCACGCTTTCCCACTGTCGGAAAGATGTCGGAAAACAAAAATGGCCCCGGAGGGCTTATCGCAGCTCTCCGGGGCCGCCTTGTGCAGAGTGATTTTCTCTCGATGGGCTTCCAGAAATGCTTTGCTGTAATCAGCTTGCGTGAACCACAGCGGAAGAACCCTCATAAGATACAGAAAAGATTTCTGTATTTTTCTTGACAGTTTTCCCATATTCTGTTTTAATACATCTGATAAAAGGGAGTAAAGGGCAGTGTTCCGGCTTATTCTTCGGGAGACTGCTGCATGGCAGCGTCATCACGGCAGAAATGCCCGATGTCATGTGTTCGCTTGAGACTTTTGTCACAGACAAGGTGCTGTGGCAGGAGTCTCTTTTTCTTGTCACCGTACCGGAGCACAATAGGAGGCAAGAAAACTATGAACTTTCTGAACACATTCGCAAGTCTGTTTTCCAATTTTGGAAACCTGACTTGGCAGATGGTGGTGATGTGGGGCATTGGTGCATTGCTCATCTACCTTGCCATCGCCAAAAAAATGGAGCCGAGCCTGCTTTTACCCATGGGCTTTGGTGCCATTCTGGTCAATCTGCCGCTGTCCGGTGCCATCACGCAGGGCGATACCGTAGGCCCCATTTCTGCCCTGTTTGAAGCAGGCATGTCCAACGAGCTGTTTCCCCTGCTGCTTTTCATCGGCATTGGTGCTATGATCGACTTTGGCCCCCTGCTGGAAAAACCGTGGCTCATGCTCTTTGGTGCCGCAGCGCAGTTTGGTATTTTCTTCACCCTGTTTCTGGCAGGCTTCTTCTTTGATTTGAAGGATGCTGCTTCCATCGCTGTCATTGGTGCAGCGGACGGTCCCACCGCCATTTTTGTAGCTAACACCCTCAACTCCCAGTACCTTGGTGCCATCATGGTGGCAGCGTACAGTTACATGGCTCTGGTGCCCATCGTGCAGCCGCCAGTCATTAAACTGCTGACTACCCAGAAGGACCGCCGCATCCGGATGCCCTATGAAAAGGGCAATGTCAGCCAGCTGACGAAGATTCTGTTCCCCATTGTTGTAACCATCATTGCCGGTATGGTAGCTCCTGCCAGCGTAGCTCTAGTTGGTTTTCTGATGTTCGGCAACCTGCTGCGGGAGTGCGGCGTACTGAACGCCCTCAGCGAAACCGCGCAGAATGTGCTGGCAAACCTCATCACCATCGTGCTGGGCCTGACCGTGGCCGGACAGATGACTGCTGACAAGTTTGTCCGGCCCGATACTCTGCTCATCCTTGCACTGGGTCTGGTAGCCTTCGTTTTTGATACCGCAGGCGGCGTGCTGTTTGCAAAGCTGCTGAACCTGTTCCTGCCCGAAGGCAAAAAACTGAACCCGATGATCGGTGCAGCCGGCATCTCCGCCTTCCCCATGAGCGGCCGTGTGGTCAACAAGATGGGATTGGAAGAAGATAACCAGAATTTCCTGCTGATGTACTCCATCAGCGTCAACGTTTCGGGGCAGATCGCATCCGTCATTGCAGGCGGCCTGATTCTGACCCTGATGGCTTAACGGAGGTACACTTATGCTTCATCTTTCTTCGTGGATGACCACCCTGCCCATGATGCTCATCGGCATGGTCGGCATTCTTCTCGTCATTGGTGTTATTGTCCTGGCTGTGATGCTGCTCAACCGGCTGACAAGTCGGAAATAATTCATCCCATCAAGTAGAAACGAATTTACGGCGAAATATCGCTATAAATATGATGCACAGGCCTTCTAAAACTGTGATTTTGTGACAACTTGGTGTCACTTCAATAAAGAACCCGCTTTCACTTCAATTTGATGTTGAAAACGGGTTCTTTTCGCTTTTATGCGTGTTTGACGGCGGTTTCAAAAAGATTGACTGCTGCGTCCTCTTGTGTGTCGGTGTTGTGGGTACCACGCTTTTTCACTTCCGAAAAGATGTCAGAATACAAAAACCCCCGAAGAGCTTTTTACGGTTCTCCGGGGGTTGGTTCTATGCGCCGGTGTTCCTCACACCGATGCACAAACATTATTCGATTTCAATGAGATTGGGATTCGCAGGCAGAGCCTTCTGCTGCTGCGGTGCGGGCAGTACGATGTGCAGGATGCCATCCTCGAACTTTGCGTGGATGTCCTCCTTCTTCACGGCATCACCCACATAGAAGCTGCGGGCACAGGTACCGGAGAAGGTCTCACGGCGCAGATAACGGCCATTGTTGTCCTTCTCGTCATTGGAGTGGTTGCGGACGGCCTGAATGGTCAGGTAGCCGTCACTCAGCTCCATCTGAACGTCTTCCTTCTTGCAGCCGGGCAGGTCAACAGCCACATCATAGTTGCCATCGGCGGTCTGCTTCACATCGGTTTTCATCATGTTTGCGCCGCGCTTGCCGAAGGTCTCACGCTCTTCACGATTCATTGCACGCTCCAGCGCACCGTCGTTCCAGAACGGATCAAAGAAATCATCGAACAGATTTTCATGGAAAACAGCAGGCATAAACATAAAACAACCCTCCAATCCCGGCGTTCGGGTCGGGCATAAAATCAAGATCGTGCATCAGAAGCGGAGTCTTCCCGGGAGCCTTGCGGTTCCCTCATGCCCCTTTCTCCTGAGCACGCCACTGTTATAACACTGTTTATTAGCAGTGTCAATAGCAGAGTGCTAAAATTCACAAAAGAATAATACTTTTATAATATTTCATGCAATTCTCGGCAAAATCGTTTGCACTGGATTCAATTTTTTCTTCTCCAATCGTAGTCTTTCGCTGTGACAGAACGGATGCAAGCCGTTTTTTCAGAACCAGGCGATCCATTGCCCGCGTAAACAATGCAGTTATCAAAAAGTCTCTCTGTCCTTGCAGCGTCTTGCGTTCTGCCGGTCCACCCGCTATAATAATGTAGAAACCGAGATGAAAAGAGCGTGATATTGTGGAAGAGACCGAGATCAGTCATTTTCTCCACATTCTGGTCCGAATGGGCGAAGCTTTACAAAACAGCGGCGCAGAAGTATTCCGCGTTGAGGACACTTTGAACCGGATCGCAATCGCCTATGGGGCAGAAGATGTGAATGTATTCGTGATCACATCCAGCATCGTGGTCACGCTTACCATGCCCTCGCTGCCGCCGCAGACCGAGACCCGCCGCCTGCGTCACGCTGCCAGCAATGACCTGCTGACATTGGAAAAGCTCAATGCGCTCAGCCGCCGTATCTGCACAGCGCCTCCTTCCATAGAAGAGTTTCAGCGCCAGCTGAATGCCATTCTGGCACAGCATCCGGACCCAAGACTGCATCTTGCCGGCAGTGTGTTGGCTGCTTCCAGTTTTGCCATCTTCTTTGGTGGAAATCTCTGGGACGGCCTGCTGGCCGGCGGCATTGCCGTTCTGATTTGCTGGATGGAGCGCTATCTCTCGCCTTTTTGTATGAATGGCGTAGAATTTCAGTTTATAGCATCATTTCTCAGCGGTGTCTCCACTCTGCTGCTCTGCCGCTTTGGGATGCAGTTTCATGCCGATAAAGTTCTGATTGGTATCATCATGCTGCTGATTCCCGGCATCATGCTGACAAATTCCATCCGGGACATCTTACTTGGGGACATTATTTCCGGCTCTCTTCGACTGGTGGAAGCCATTCTGATGGCCGCCACCCTTGCACTCGGCATGATGGCCGCCATCTGGTTGATGGGAGGAATTTCCGCATGATACAGGTTTTTTCGCAGTTGCTCAGTGCTGCCCTTGGTTCGGTCGGTTTCGGACTGATCTTCAATCTGAACCGGCGCTACTTACCCGCCGCCGGTGTAGGCGGACTTCTGGCATGGCTGGCTTATCTTCTTGCCGCCAACACCCTGCACAGCGTCTTTCTTGCCAATCTGTTGGCCGGTTTCTGTGCCGCTCTGTATGCCGAAATTCTTGCCCGATGCTGCAATGCACCCTCTACGCCTTTCTTCATCACCGCTGCCATTCCCCTCATTCCCGGAAGCACCCTCTACTACTGCATGAACGCAGTCGTCTCCAATGATTTGTCTGCTGCAGAGCATTTCGGAGAGCAGACCTTTCTGGCCGCTCTTGGAATTGCCGGCGGTATGGCAATCGCATGGTGTCTGGCCGATTTGAGCCGGAAGCTGCACGCACTTGCAATCCGTTCTTCGGGAAAGTAGCGATCTTCCACATTGAAGAATGCCGCTGATGATCGGGTCGTTTGAGCTGCTGCTCTGAAATACGAAGAAAGGCCGTCCGGCACCGCAGCAGGGCTGCCTTTACAATTACAAGGATGTGTCTCTATGAAACTCAAACAATTCATTCAGCAGGAAACGGTCCTCACCGCAGCCGCTGTGCTGGCCGTTGTCTCCGCCTTTTTTGTTCTGCCGGATGCGCAGTATCTCGGCTACATCGACCTGCGCACGCTGGCGATTTTATTTTCCCTGATGACGGTCATGGCCGGGCTGCGGCGGCAGGGCTTTTTTGATGGACTGGGCCGGGCATTGCTGTCCCGTACCCACAGCACCTTTCAGCTGACGCTGGTACTGGTCGGGCTGTGCTTTTTCGGAAGCATGTTCATCACCAACGATGTTTCCCTGCTGACCTTCGTCCCCTTTACGTTCGTGGTCCTGAGCCGTCTGGGAGCGGATGTCCGCCGCTCCCTTCTGATCCCGGTGGTCTGTATGCAGACCATTGCGGCAAACCTTGGCAGTATGCTGACCCCCATCGGCAACCCGCAGAACCTCTATCTTTACGGAAAAAGCGGCATGAGCATCGGGGGATTTGTTCTTCTTATGCTGCCCTACACTCTGGTCTCTCTGCTCCTGCTGCTGGCTTGGGCAGCGCTGGTCTGCCGGAAAGCCTCTGACGCCCTTTCCGTGGACGAGCTTGTTTCTTCTTCTGCATCTCAGGGAGATCAGAAGATCATCCTGCTGTATCTGGTTCTGTTTGCCGTCTGCCTGCTGTCCGTGATCCGGGTACTGCCCTATGGCATTGCCTTTGCCGCTGTACTCGTCTGCGTTCTTTTTGCAGACCCGCACACCTTACGGGCAGTGGACTATTCCCTGCTTCTGACCTTTGTGGCTTTTTTCATCTTCATTGGCAATCTGGGGCGCATTCCGGCCTTTTCCGGCTGGCTGCAGGAGTTTCTGACCGGCCGGGAAGTTCTTGTGGCGGTTCTTGCTTCGCAGGTCACCAGTAATGTTCCCGCCGCCCTGCTGCTGTCCGGGTTCACGGCAGAGACACAAGCCCTTATCATCGGCACCAATCTCGGAGGTCTTGGCACTTTGATCGCATCCATGGCCAGTCTTATTTCCTACCGGCAGATCGCACGGGAGCTGCCACAGGGGAAGAAGCGGTATTTTGGGCTGTTCACCCTGTCCAACCTGATTTTTCTTGCGATCCTGCTGGGTGTGTGGTTTTTGCTCCGCTGAGTGTGGCAGATGACTTATGGTTTTTCTATAAAGCTAAAAAAGGGAGTTCCGTCACGGACGAAGGTCCGGGCAGAACTCCCTTTGGTTTTATCGTATGGTCAGAATGCCGGTGCCCACCGGCACCTCCAGCAGCTTGCCGGAAAAATGCTCCGGGATACCGGACAGTGCCTTTTCCAGATAGGCATCGTTTTCCACCTTGTTCATGTCCCACACCAGACGGCACACTGCTTTCCCGCTCAGGGTGGAACAGGTGATCATACTGTCATAAAAATTATTGCCGCCTGTCAGCCGGTAGGCACTGCGGATTGCTTCTTTTCGTTCCATGCTCCGTCCTCCTTACACTCTTTCACCGCTTTTGCGCCGTAACGCACAGCCAGCCCTTTTTATTTTTGTGGCTTTGGATCTGACAAAATCCTGCTTTTTCCAAATACTCTTTCAATGCAGTATCCGTATAGATGGCCATGCCATCGATGATCTGCGTCCATTTGTCGTCTTTTGTCGTTTCGCCGTTTGCTTCGTTACAGATGAAAAAGATTCCGCCGGGCTTCAGCACTCGATAAACCTCTCTGAAATTCTGTGCAAGCTCCGGCCAGAAGTAGACCGTTTCAAAGGCGGTCACCACATCAAACTGCTCCGCTTCAAACGGCAGCTCTGTCACGCTTGCCTGTTGCACGGTACACCGTCCTGCTGCAATGGCTCTGGCATTGACTTTTCGCGCTTTTTCCACGCTGACGGCTGAGTAGTCGATGCCCTGCACCTTGCCGTTGGGGCACAGTTTCAACAGCGTTTTAATGTTCGCTCCACCGCCGCAGCCGCAGTCCAGCACCATGGCATCCGGGGCAGGCTGTAAAAAGCGCAGCCCCCATTCTGCCATTGCGCTGTGTCCAAAGTTCATCATAGCAACCATGATCTTCCCGCCAAGGCCTATGGGCTTTCGGGTATTTTCAAAAAAAGACATAACGCCACCCTCTTTCTGTTTACCGTTCACAATGCAATACTTTTTACCAGATACGCCCACTGCACCGGATGACAGGCCAGCAATTCCTCGTGCTGCAAGTTAGACAATGCTAACTTTTCATCCTATAAAAAGCCGCTTCTCAGCGGTCCTTCTGCCAAAATAATACGCCCTGCCGTCTCCTCTGTCAAGGAGTTTAGGTATTTTCGGAGATTCCGAAAGAGATTTCGCTTTCGGGAACCCCCAACCGTCACCCCAGTGCTACGTCCAGCACCATCATCACGCTGAAGCCCACCGCAAAAAATACCGTGCCAACGTTGGAGTGCTGCCCCTGCGACATTTCCGGGATCAGTTCCTCCACCACAACATACAGCATGGCTCCGGCAGCAAAGCTGAGCAGATAGGGCAAAGCAGGCACCACGATGCCTGCCGCCAGAATCGTCAACACTGCCCCGATGGGCTCTACGATGCCGGACAGTACGCCGCCCCAGAACGCCCGGCCTTTTTTCATTCCTTCCGCCCGCAGTGGCATGGAGATGATAGCACCCTCCGGGAAGTTCTGGATGGCAATGCCAAGGGAAAGTGCCAGCGCCCCGGCGGCGGTGATCTGAGCCGTTCCGGCAAGGTATCCGGCATAGACTACGCCCACTGCCATACCCTCCGGGATGTTGTGCAGCGTCACCGCCAGAACCATCATAGTGGTGCGCTGGAGCTGGCTTTTTGGCCCTTCGGCCTGCAAGCTGTTCTGGTGCAGATGTGGGATGAGATGGTCCAGCAGCAGCAAAAACAGGATGCCCAGCCAAAAGCCTGCTGCCGCCGGGAAAAACGCCAACTTGCCCAGATCTGCAGCCTGTTCCATGGCCGGAATCAGCAAGCTCCACACCGATGCCGCCACCATCACTCCGGCGGCAAAGCCGGTCAACGCCCGCTGGATGTCGTCGCTCAGGGACTTTTTTAAAAAGAACACACAGCCTGCCCCAAGGCTTGTACCTAGAAAGGGAATCAGGATCCCCCAGAATGCGTCTTGTATCATGTAGTACCTCCTTGCGGTTATTCATGGCTAACTCCGCAAAAAGTATACTGCGCTCCGGCAAAAAGGTCAAGGGCTTTGCGGTATAGAGGATGCAGATCGTTTCCTGCATCGAAAATTCACCTCTGCAAACTTTCCGGTTTCTACTTGACAACGCCCGGTGGGAGTGCTATTTTTACATCGAAAATTTGTTTTGCCTAACCATCTGAGGGGTTTTTCCCCCTGTATTTTTTGCGCCAATTGTTAGGCAGAGCTAACTATCTTTTCAAAACTGAGATAGAGGTGTGTTACCATGAGATTGAAAAAAGTATTTGCAGGTGCACTTGCGGCCGCTATGCTGGTATGCGCTGTGGCAGTCCCGGCTTTCGCTGCGGAAGAGGTGGAACAGGAAAACTGCCTGACCTCCAGCTATGTCCAGATGAACATCCCCTACGCCGACTTCTACAAGGCTGCCGGCGTGGACAACGCATCTGAGATTGACGCTGTGACCAGCGCCACCAGGAACAAGACCCGTGCGGGCAACCTTGCCGCCGGTTCCTACCACGTCAACGCGGACGGCTCCGACATCACCGGCGTTTCCTTCCCGGTCAAGGTGCTGACCCCGTGGGCGCTGAAGAATGCAAAGCAGGTCACCGATGCCGACAGCTACGACATTACCGTTACCCTAAAGGGCAAGGAATCCACCACCACCTACACCGGCGCAGATGCCTTGTTTGAGAACGAGAGCTACGCTTACTACAAGCTCAGTGAGACCCCTGCCTACTACATCACCGCATGGTATAACCTGCTGAGCGGCAAGTGGGAGTTTGGCAAGGTCCACGCCACCGAGACCACCGTAGAGGGCACCACTGTGGAGCTGAATACCAACGGTCACCATGCCACCTACGAGATGAAAATCTCCGGTTTTGATCTGGACTACAAGGCCAACAAGGTCTACGGCGTAGTTCTGACCACCGCCGATGGCAGTGAGTACGGCCTGCATCATGTGACCAACATCTGGCATGGTACCAAGCTGGGCTTCAACGCCGATGATCCTTACTTTGCATCCATCATCGGCAAGACGATTACTCAGATCACCTTCTACGCCGCCGACGGCGTGTATGTCCTGCCGGTCAATGTGGCGCTGTGAATACACGGGAAACTGCCTAATTTATTGTAAAATATAACACAAAACGGCAAGGTCGCTTGGCATCAGGCGGCCTTGCTTTTCCGTGTCAGGAGGAGTTGGAATGAACAAAAAACGATGCCATACACTGCTGCCGCTGGTGCAACTGCTCCCGACGGTGGCGGCAGCGGCAGCTGTACTTTTTGCCCTGCCCCGCACCGTTCCGGTGCTGGCCGCCGTGCCGGAAAAGCTGACAACCGTGGTGGAGCAGCCTGTGGAAGCCGTTTCCTCCGAAGCGGAGGAAGAAACCCTGCCCAAGCTGCCCTATGCCGACGGCGTTTACGTCGGCTCTTCCCGGGGCTACGGCGGTGCCGTCCGAGTACAGGTCACCATGGAAAACGGCAGCATCACGGAGGTGGAGATCTTGGACGCACCCCACGAGACCAAGCAGTTTCTGCGGCGTGCCAAGCGGCTTTTGACCACCGTGGTGGAGACTCAGAGCTGGGAGGTGGATGCCGTTTCCGAGGCCACCTACACCAGCCGGGGCATTCTGGGCGCAGTGCAGAACGCCCTGACCGGCGAGGTAGTCAACAATCCCCTGCCGCCCCAGCCCAAGCCCGCTGCAACGCTTGTGGTGGAGGAATTTACGGCTCCCTCCATCTACTTGGACGGCATCTACACTGCCGAAGCCACGGGCTTTGAGGGGCAGATCACAGTGCAGGTCACGGTGGCAGAGGATAAAATTACCGATATCACGATCCTGAGCGCCGAGGACGAGGAGGAATATCTCTCCCGGGCAAAACAGGTCATCCCCGCCATTCTGGAGGGACAAAGCCCCAACGTGGATGCTGTTTCCGGCGCGACCTACTCTTCCACCGGCATCCTGAACGCGGTCAAGCTGGCGCTGGCAAAGGCGGCTGTTGCCCTGGCAGAGAAAACCGCTCCGGAGCAGACTGCATCGGAAGAGACGGCAGAGGAAACCGCACCGTCTGAAGCAGCAGAGCCCGGGGAAACGCCGGTCACCGCGCCCACCGTGGAGGTGGTGCAGCCGGAGGAAAAGAGCGCCGTTCCCGTGTGGCTCAAGGAAGTATGGCAGCAGCTTTTCTATGCAGATGCACCGGCATCCTCTGAACCGGAACCGGCATCTTCTGAGGAAGTGCTGCCGACATCCGAGCCGGCACTGCCGCCGGAAGAGACCGGGATTGAATCTGAAACGGAAGGAGCAGCAGAATGAAATACAAAAATTTTCTCCTCCGGGCGGTGAACCTGCTGCTAATTTTGGGGGTACTGTGGCAATACCAGCAGGTGGCGCTGATCCGGGCGGCAGCGGTAAGCCAGCGCAAGCAGGAAATTGCCGAAGTTGAAGCCTACAATGCTTCCGTTTTGCAGGCGCAGAGCGCAGCACAGGCAGAGCAGAGCGGCTACCGGGACGGCATCTATGAGGGCAGCGCCTATGGTTTTGGCGATGTCATTCAGGTGTCGGTGACTATCCAGAACGGAAAAATGACCGATATTGCGGTGCTGGATGCTTCCGGCGAGGATAAGCCCTACTATAAGCAGGCGCTGCCTTTGCTGGACGAGATGCTGGCAGTGCAGTCTGCTGAGGTGGATACCGTTTCCGGCGCTACCCTCACGGCAGAAGGACTTATCGGTGCGGTAGAGAACGCACTGGGAAAGGCGGCAGGATGATGGAAAAAACACAGGCAAAGCCTTTAACAGCGGCGCAGCAGCGTCAGCGGGACAAAAAGCGCCGTACATGGCTGCGCACCGGGGTGCAGTTGTTCTTCTTTGTGTCCATGCCGGGCGCATTCGTGGCCGGGTTTTCCGGGGTAAAACAGATCTTTCTGCACATTGGTGCAGGCGAGGTGCTCTCTGTGGACAGCTTCACACTTTCCCTGCTGGGGCTGTGCGGCTTCACCCTGCTTTTCGACCGTTTTTTCTGTGGGTACGCCTGCGCCTTCGGCAGCTTGGGCGATGCCGTCTGGGCGCTTTCCGGGCTTATTCAAAAAAAGCTGTTCCACCGCAAAAAGCAGCTCCGTCTGCCGGAGCGGGCGGTGCTTTTGGGGCAGAAGGTCAAATATCTGCTGCTGGCATGGCTGGTAGCACTGTATGTGACCCGGCAGGAAAAGATGCTGACCGGCGCAAGCCCGTGGGAGGTGTTTTCCCGCTTGACGGCTCTGCATCTGCCGCCGGAGGGCTTTGGTGTGGGCATCGGGCTGCTTGTGCTCATTTTGCTGGGTATGGCGGTGCAGCCCCGGTTCTTCTGTCAGTTCCTCTGCCCCATGGGAGCGGTGTTTGCCCTGCTGCCGGTGCTGCCATTTGCGCGGCTGCACCGGCAGAGCGACGGCTGCATCCCGGGCTGCAATGCCTGTAAACAGCAGTGCCCGGTGTACCTGAAGCTGGAGGAAACCAGCCTGCGCAGCGGGGAATGCATCGCCTGTGAAGCCTGCGTTGGCACCTGCCCCAAGCAGAACATCCACCGGTGGGATACCACCTTGTGCAAGCGTCTATGGCTGCCGGTGCTGGGTAAAGCGCTGCTCTTCTTCCTGCTGGGCTGCTGGCTAGGCTTTTGCCGATTCATCTGAACTAAAAAAGGAGGCTGCTGCGCAGGCTGATGCCAAGGGTGGAAAGGTTATGCAGCATGGCGCTGGTGGCAGGGGGCAGGATGCCCAGAGCCCCCAGAAGGATGAGGGCCGAGTTGAAGCTGAGCACCGGCTTTTCGCCCTGCAAAACCGACAGCGTTTTGGCGATGCTGGCAGGCTCTACGCCCAGTGCGTGAGCTGCCTCCGCCACGGTTGCCGAGGACTCGCTCAGCACAATGACATGGTCTCCCAAGCCTTTTTCTTCTAGGTCTGCTTTTGCTTTTTCAAAGGACATTTTCCCACTTCTCCGCTCTTATTCGGTAATAGCCCAGACCCGTGCGGGCAGACCAGTTGCACCTTCAATGCGGGGATAAGAAACGATGACCACCGCACCGGCAGGCTGAACTTTATCCAGATTTGCAAGCACCTCCACCTGCAGCTTGTCGTTGTCCAGAACATAGCGCTCGCAGGCAAGGTCACCCTTTTCCTCCGCCACCGCAGAGGAATCGGTATCCAGCGTTTCGTGGCCGTTGGCGGCGGCATTGCGCACCTTGTAGATATACTCCAATGCTTCCAGCGACCAGCCGGGAGCATTTTCTTTGCCCTCTGCGTCGATGCCGGACAGCGCATCCATATCCGGCCACTTCTTGTACCAGTCGCTGCGCAGAGCCACCAGCGCACCATCCGGGATGGGACCGTACTTTGCCTCATAGGCTTTGATGTCCTCCACCGTCACAGTGTAGCGAGGGTCTTTCTTGGCCTGCTCAGAAATATCAATGACCACCAGCGGGAAAATCAGGTCGTTCACATCATACTTTTCGGACAGCGCTTTGCCCTTGATGAAGTGACCCGGGAAGTCGATATGGGTACCGAACTGTCCGGGGAATTTGAAGGTCTGGATCAGGCATTCCAGTTCCGGCTTGCCCCAGTCCCACACGGTCTTTGCCAGCTCCACAGAGCCTTCCGGGATGCCGGACCAGTAGGGGCTTTCGTTGTTCAGCGAGTGAGAAAGTTCCACCCAGCGATATTTTTTAGCGTTCTTCAGTGCGTTCCACAGTTTATAATCAGCCATTGTCGGTTCTCCTTTTATTGTGACGATGTATGTTCGGGCACTTCTCCCAGACAACGGCATCTTCCTGTTTTTTCTCAGTCTGTCTGCCGGGAATTTGTCTGGGAGCAGCGCATTCGCCCGGGTAGTCTGTGCCGGGCATCTGCTGTATGTTTCATCCGTCTGTGCTCCCTTCCTTGTGTTGGGGATAGTATAAACCCATTTTCGCACCATGTCAATAGGTTTATTCTTTCAAAGACTTCCCGGGCAAACGACAGGTCAGCAAACCGTTCGCCCTTGCAATAACGTTTCGTCATCCCCTTTCCCTTTTATCGCAGCTCTTCCAGCAGGGCGGTGCACCCCTCCAGCACATCCTGCCATGGCAAACAGACAAGATCTTCTTCATCTTACTCTCCCAGCACCTCGCCCAGTGCCAGAACAGCGTTGCGGACGCACTCCGGGCACGGGCACAGCGGTGCGCCGTTCTCTATCCCCTTCAGATCCTTGCAGATGGTAGCACCGCACTTTTCCTGAAAGTTTTGCAGCAGTTCCTTAGAAATGCGGGGTGTGCGCTTGCCGTCGGTGACGATGCCCGCCACCATCACAGCGCCGATCAGTGCGCCGCAGGTGCTCTCCATGCAGCCCATGCCGGCGGCATAGCCTGCGCCCAGCTTCATCAGGGTGTCGGCATCCACCGGCAGCTTGTCCTCAAATGCCTTCAGCACCGCCTGTGCACAGTTGCACTGTCCAGTAGCTTTCCATGCGGCAGCCTGTGCTGCCCGTTCTTCGATGTTCATTTTAAAGTCCTCTTTCTTTGATGAATCGTAGTTTATTCGACATTATCATAAAATTCCTGTAACACTGTTGCCAATTCCTCCGGAGATTCTATGTTTGCTTCATGACCTGCTTTCAGAAGTTCATGGAAGTGGGAATCGCTCAAATAACTGGCAAGTTCCTTTGAGGCTTTTTTGTTTGCGTTGTCCTTTTCCCCACAAACGATCAATGCCGGACAGGACACCTTACATAATGAATCCCTGAAATCCAATTCCGTCATCGTACCGCACAAGCTAATCACATCTGCTTTCTTGAATCCAAATTGCTTGAACATTGTATTCGGCATAAAGCGAAACAGCATATTCTGGAACTTCAATAGCTTTTCAGGCATTTTATATTGTGCTGCAATTAGCACCAGTGCCTTTACTTTATTCGGATGGTCTATCGCATAATTAAGTGCCAGAACAGCACCCAAGGAAAGCCCGCACAAGACGATTTCATCATGTTCCTTATCACACTCTCCTGAGAATGCAGCATACAACTCCTTATAGGTGGCCGCTTTTCCTTCCAGCATCTCTGCCAAGCTCAAGCTGGCGCTTCTATCCGAGACCTTCGTTTCTTTTATTACTCTGTCCCAACTGTCTGGTTTTTGTCCCAACCCATGTAAGTACAAAAACTTCATCTAATTTCCGCTCTCCTTCACACGTCCTGCTGCTTCCTTTCCAGTGCTTCAAAGTGATACCGGGGCTTGCCTTTGCTCTTTTTGCCGTACTCGATGGCTTCTTTAGGGCAGTGGCAGATGCAGGCCATGCAATGGGTGCAGTTTTTGCCCCAGACCGGTTTGCCGTTTTCCAGACGGATGTTGTTCAAGGGGCACAGCTCCACGCACTTACCGCAGCCGATGCAGGCATCCGTTGCCCGGAAGGCATCCGCTTTTACAAAAAAGCGATAGAACACCGGGTTTACCGGGCCGCTCATAAGGCGGTCGTAGAGGGTCTCTCTCGGCGGAGGAAATTCCTGCCCGGCCTTGAGCTGCGCCAGCACCTTCTGAAGCGCAGGCTCTGCCTGCTCCACGATGCTCCGTGCCTGCTCCTTTTGAGGTGCATTGAACATGGCAATATAGTTTTCCGGCATGATGATCTGGGCTGTGCCCATATACTGCAGCTGCTTTTGCGCTGCAAGCTGCCGGTTATAGCCTGCCGCATTGCCAATTTCGCTGCCGCAATCCATCACAAACCAGATACGCTCTGCCCTGGTCAGCGCGGTCTTGCCCAGCCACTCCGACACCACCCGGGGGATACGCCATGCGTAGGTAGGCGTGACCAGCACCACGTCACGCCCGGTCTGCACCGGGGCGGTATTCCCTGCCTTGATGCAGGCGTTCAGGTCGTAAAGCGGCATCTCCAACCCTTCGGCAATGCGCCGCGCCAGATACCGGCTGTTGCCGGTTCCCGTAAAATAAAGTACCATGGCTGCTCCCTCATTTTGTGTTTTTCAGTTACCTGTCTGCCCGGAAAACTGGAACTTGTCGGGGCGAGGCCCCTCCATCTTGCTGCCGCAAGACCGTTCGGTCGCTTAAAAGCCCCACTGGGGCTTTCATTGTTCCACTTTGCTCCACAAACGCGAACTTGTCGGGGCGAGGCCCCTCCATCTTGCTACGCAAGACTGTTCTGTCACTTAAAAGCCCCACTGGGGCTTTCATTGTTCCGCTTCGCTCCACAAACGCGAACTTGTCGGGGCGAGGCCCCTCCATCTTGCTGCCGCAAGACCGTTCGGTCGCTTAAAAGCCCCACTGGGGCTTTCATTGTTCTGCTTCGCTCCACAAACGCGAATTGTTTACTTCTTCGTCTTAGGCGCAATAAGCAACATGACTGTCACAAGAATATATAAACCATACAGTAACCAAGTAATGGTATTGTTCCAAGGAAAACTCATTTCTGGATGGTTCAATGCAAACACTATAAATGCAATAGCTATAATCAGCATTATTAAACCGAGAATCCTTGATATACGCTTTTTCATGCAAAGCACTTCCTTGTCAAACTGGAATTGTTAATCTTGAACTGGTCCTATAATGCCAAATGCTATTGCATCAATAAAAAGCACGAACGCTATCACACAAACAATTAAAATAGTTGCAATGACTTTAATAACAAGTTGTTGATTTTGTCTTAAATTACTCTTACTAACAATCCTTAAGACAAAAATCAAAGCAACGAGGATGATAAAAGAAATAATATTATAAAGAACCACTGTTTTCATCTATGTGTCCTTCTTTTTTATATCAATTCCGAGTTGCCGCTCTCCGTATGCCATAGTCTCCGCACGTAAAAAGCCCTTTGCGGCAAGGTGTGTGCTTACACCTCACCCGCAAACTTCATGCCCCAGCTCATGCGGGTGTCGTACATCAGGCGGGTCAAGGCAAGGCTGTCCTGCGGGGTGTAGCGGTCGCTGCCGGTGCGCCCCAGTTTGACGCAGCGGCTTGCTTCCCGGATCTCATACTCAAAGCCGTTGATGTCCACCGGGCAGCGGATGACCTCCGGCTCTTTGCCCTCCACTTCCAGCGTCATGGTCTCGGCGTGCTGGAAATCCGGCAGGAAAATACTGCCCTTGGTACCCACGATACGGGCATTGCGCTCCAGCTCCTGCCCGATGGTCTGGACAGACTCCGCCTTGCAGCCGCCGGGGTAGGTCAGCGCAAGGCGGCTGTAATCGTCGGTGCCGTACTCGTTGATGTGGACCTCTTTGGTCTCCACCTTCTCCGGGTCCTGTCCGGTGAGGATGCGCAGAAAGCCCAGATTGTAGATGCCGATATCCAGCAGCGCACCGCCGCCCAGACCGGAATCAAACTTGCGGTCCTTCCGGGCACCGGAGGCAACAAAGCCGTACTGACAGGTGATCTGCTTCAGCTCCCCGATGGTGCCAGCAGTAAGGATCTCGCGCAGGCGGTCGTACAGCGGCAGCAGCCAGATCCAGAACGCCTCCATGAGAAAGCGGTGCTTTTCCTCCGCCAGACGGTACAGCTGTTGCGCCTGCTCCGGGCTGATGGTAAAGGGCTTTTCGCACAAAACGTGCTTGCCCTGCTCCAGACAGAGCTTGCAGTTTTCGTAGTGCAGGGTGTTGGGGGTGGCGATATAGATGGCCTCCACCTCCGGGTCGGCGGCAAGGGCTTCGTAGGAGTCATAGCAGCGGGGAATGCCGTACTGCTGCGCAAACGCCTGTGCGCTTTCCAGATGCCGTGAGCCCACGGCAACAAGCTGCTCCCCTTCTGCGCCCATCTGTTCCACCGTAGACGCAAACTTTTTGGCAATGGTGCCGGTCGCTAAAATTCCCCACTTCATAACGGTACCTCCCATTTTATGGCTTTGGGTCCAGTATACCATGATTTTCCCTTGTGGAAAAGCTTCCGAAAAACAAAAATGCCCCCGGAGGGCTTGTTCCAACTCTCCGGGGACAGATTCTATGCACCGTTATCCTTCATCTTGTTCCAAACATTCTCATCCATTATAATAGAGATAGAAAGAAGGTGCCAACATGAAACATCGCATTGTGACGGCTGTGCAGATGAAGGAAATTGAACGAGCCGGGAATGCCCACGGTCTGCCCTACCTGCAAATGATGGAAAACGCCGGGCTGGCGGCTTACGCCGAACTGCAAAAGCAGTTTCCACATCCCGGCAGGCTGCTGGTGGTCTGCGGAAAGGGCAACAACGGCGGCGATGGGTTCGTGATCACCCGCGCCGCCGCAAAAGATGGTTGGAATGTGACCGTTCTTCTGGCCGAGGGCGAGCCGAAAACCGCTGACGCCATCCGCAACTTTGAGCGTCTGCACTCCCTGCCATTGCACATCTGCGCCGACGGTTCCGTGCTGGAAACCCAGCGCTTTGATGCTGCTGTGGATGCCCTCTACGGCACCGGGTTCCATGGTGAGCTGCGGCCTTCCGGCCTTGCTGCCTGCGGGCTGATGCGCCGTCTGCACAAGAGCGGTGCCTTTGTGCTGGCCGTAGACCTGCCCAGCGGCATCAATACGGATACCGGCGAGGTTGCCGAAGGTGCTGCCCATGCGGACTTGACCGTAACCTTCGACAGCTATAAGCCTTTGCATATGGCAGAAGCTTCTGCGCCGCTGTGCGGAAAGATCGTCTGTGCCGACATTGGCATCCGGGATGAATGGCACCCGGAATTTTGACGAGGGCTTGCCGCTGCGGAAAAGCACCTGCGCACAAAAGAGCCGCCGCACCGGGCAGCAGCAGTTCCTTGCACCGCCCGGTGTTTTTGACATGGACGGTTTCCACCGTGCCGTTCACATCTACATGGGCAATAAAACGGTTGGGACGGTCAAGAAAAATGCCGTCCACGATCTCTCTGTATTTCAATGTTTACCCTATTTTCATTTTTGTCTGATACGCCTGCGCCAGAACCATTGACTGCACGCCAAAACAGGCTCCTGCAAGCGTTTAACCACTGGCAGGAGCCCGTTCATTTCTTAAAGTTTCGTCATCCACAGACCATGCAGGTTGCAGTAGGCGTAGACCGCCACCGGCTTTTCGCCGCCCAGCTCAAACACCGCCTTGGGTGCCTGACCGGGGACGAGGTAGCGGAGCTGTCCGCCGTTTTCGGTCTCCACAAAGAGCCACTGGATGTGGTGCACATCCACCATGGGGTGCTCCACCGCACCCACCGTAACCGTGAGGGTGCTGCCGGAACGCTCTGCCACCGGCAGATGCTTTTCGCCGCTGGCTTCCACCGTGTTGGGGAGCAGTTCCTTCATCTTTTCGCCGCAGCAGACCAGCGGAACGCCTGCGTTGTGGATGGTGGTGACCAGGTTGCCACAGTGCTCACAGATATAAAACTTTGCCTTCATATTAAAATCCTCCATCGGAATGTTGTTGGTGTTTCCTGTGACTATATGATAACATTTCCTAGTTAAATTTTCTGTGACCGGGTCACGCAAGCAGTCCAGTGCTGTGGAAATGCCCCTCAGCTTCCCATGGCAATAAGCACCAGCACGACCACCACCGCAATGGCGATGAGGCAGCCGCAGCCGCTTCCGTCTCCACCACTGCCGCCACCATTGTTGTGGCCGCCGCCACCGCCGCCGGACGAGCCACCGAAGTTGCGGTTGAAGGCTGTCATGTACTGGGCATAGCCCGTGTCACCTTTGCCGAAATAGCCGTAATCATCGTTTGCCATTGTATTTTCCTCCATCCGAAGTGTGTTTTGCTTCTTCTGAGGTTATTTTATCGAAAGAACTGTCCCATAAATATCTCTTTCAACATTTCTTGTCATCTCATTCTTCCCCGATGCCCAGATACGCATCAATGTCCATGATGCCCTCCCCGCCGAGTTCCACCAGATCTTCAAAGGGCACCACGGTGTCTCCCACCTGCAGGGTGCGGAACACCGGGTCGATGCGGTCTGCTTTTCCGGTCAGGGTGATGTAGTTGCCCACTGCCGGAACCTCCGGGTGGGCGGTATCCTCCTTGAAGTACCGCACCGTGATGGTCATGCCCTTGGTAACCTGCATCAGCCGATCGGACAGAGCCGACATTTCTTCCTCGGTCAAAATGCGCTTGGTCACCCGCTCGGTGCGCTGCTTTTCTGCGGCAAGCTGCTCGTCATAGCCCCGCAGCGGAGAGAAGGGCGAGAAGATCTTGGCACGGTTCTGAAGGGTCATGCGGGGGTGCTTGCGGAGGGATTCTTCGGTCTGGGGGCGTTCCATCTCCAGGATGTTCCCGTACTTTTGGGCGGTTTCCCGCCCGATTTTGCTATTTTTGTAGTTTTCCATCTGACCCTCCCGCCGAACCTCCTGCACTGTGCCCACCGATTTGTGCGTTGCGCTGTCGCATGGTGGCACCTTCCTCATAGCTGCTGGCTTTCAGCACGGCGTTTTTGCCGTACTTGTTCTTGATGCCCAGCATGGCTTGCTGGAGTTTTTTCTCCTTTTCCAGCTTCTTGGTGTCGGTGAAAAAGTCCACCTGATAGAAGCCCTCGTCCGGCGTGACCTTGTTGGCGTTGATGGTAATGCGCCGCACCGTCAGCGCCGGGTCGGTGATACGCTCAAACAGCTTTGCGCTTTCGTTGATGAGGGTGCTGCCCAGATTGGTGGGCGCATCAAACCGGATAGTGCCGTGAGCTGCCTTGGGGATGGTTCTGCCGTAGCGGTCGGTCTGGGTCAGACCACGATAACCGCCCTTGTCCACGTTCTCCCGGTCGTAGCCTATCTCCAAGGTGATGGATTCCGTCACCAGCTTCTTTTCGGTGAGCCGGAACATCAAGATTTCTGCCATTTCCCGGACAATGAGTTTTGCTTTATCATACGGATAAGGAGTGGAAAGCACCTGTCCCTCGCTGATGCTATTGGTGCTGGGCTTGTAGCTTTTGATCTCTGCCATACCGCAGGGTTCGTAGCCCCATGCGTGGTCAATAAGGATTTCTGCATCCATGCCAAAAATTTCATACAGACGATCTTCTCCATGGATGGAAAACCGTGCCAAGTCCCCCATCGTATAAATGCCGTGGGCTTCCAGCCGCTTGACGGTACCAGGGCCGGTCATCCAGAAATCCGTCAGAGGGCGGTGATTCCACAGCAGATACCGGTAGGACTGCTCGTCCAGCTCTGCAATGCGAACACCATCCTTGTCCGCCGGGATGTGTTTTGCCACAATGTCCATCGCCAATTTTGCAAGGTAGAGGTTTGTGCCGATGCCTGCCGTTGCGGTGATGCCGGTGTTGTACAGCACCTCCCGCACCATGGTCATGGCAAGTTCATGGGCACTCATGTGGTAGTAGGGCAGATATCCCGTCACATCAATGAAAACCTCGTCAATGGAGTAGGGGTAGATATCCGCTGGGGACACATATTTGAGGTAGATCTTGTAGATCTGGGTGGAAACGTCCAGATACCGCTGCATCCGGGGTGGCGCAACGATGTAGCTCAGCCCCAGCGCCGGGTCTGCGTTCAGGGCATTGGCATCGAAAGAGGTTCTGGCAAAGTGGTACCTGCCGTCCTCTCCCCGGACTGCCTTTTTCTGCCGGATGGCAGTTTGCAGCCGCTGGGCGTTGACCTCTTTCACCCGCTGAACGGCTTCAAACAGCCGTGCTCTGCCGGGTATCTTGTAGGCCTTCAGGGAGGGCGACACCGCAAGGCAGATGGTCTTTTCGGTGCGGGAGGCATCTGCCACCACCAGATTGGTGGTCAGGGGGTCCAGATGGCGGTCTACGCACTCCACCGAGGCATAGAAACTTTTCAGGTCGATTGCCAGATAGGTGCGCGGCGCTGCCATACTTCAGCCCTCCTTTGCAAAAGCTACAACTATTTATCTTATTATAATAAATCTTTACGCTGTTTTCAAGATGGAATGGCCATTTTATCCGTGATATAGACAACAAAAAAGAGTGGCAGCATTTCAAGCTGAAACGCTGTCACTCTGTAGGAACTGCGTAATGACTGACGATTATCCTTCTACTTTGACCGTAGCACGATCGCTCTTTGCGTTTCCATCCGCATCCAGCGTGATATGCACAAAATGTTCCGGTTTGTCGTAATCCTTTGTCTCGCCGTCATCGGTATAGTATTCATAGGATGCACCATCGGGAGCATAGGCAAGCAGGCGCAGATCTGCAAAGTCCACATCGGCAACGCTCTGGATCTTTTTGCCGTCCTTGGCAAGGGGCAGAAGGTGTCCCTTGCGCATAAAGAACACCACTTCATCCAGCTCCACCGGAATGTAATGATGGCCTGCCGGCAGCACGCTGGTTTCCATGCGGTTGCTTTCGCTGCACTTTACCCGCACCTGCAGCATCTCCTCCGGCAGATAAACATACCGACCACGGGCATTTTGCTCATATACCGGGGCGATCAACAGGCTTTCACCGATCATCACCTCATCCTCTACCCGGCGGGCAAAGTCGTCCTCCGGGAAGGCGAACGCCAACGGCATACAGTACATGCCGTCGTGCAGGGCAGCTTTCATGTACTCGCTGTAAATGTAGGGCAGCAGCAGGTAGCGCAGTTGTAAAATACCGGCAAAGGCAGCCTTGTTCTTAAAGCGGTAGGGCTCCTGCCGGCGGGTGCCGTCGGCAGAGTGGTTCCGCAGCAGCGGAGAGAAGATGCCCAAGCCGTACCAGCGCAGCACCAGATCCTCCGTGGTATTGCTGCCAAAGCCGCCAATGTCGGGGCCTTCGTACAGGAAGCCGCACATATTCAGGGAGGGCATCATGTGCAGCGCAAGCAGAATGTGGCTCCACCAAGAATGGTTGTCGCCAGTCCAGATGCCGCCATACCGGTGCATCCCGATGCAGGCAGAACGGGAGTATATCAAAATGCGCTTGTCCGGCTCCAGCCGCTCGAAAGCCTCACCTGCCGCACGGGTCATGTTATAACCAAAAAGATTATGTACCTTGTCGTGCCGCATACGCCCCTGTTTGGTGTTGTGGTAGAACAGCTTATAATCGTTTTCGTTGTTGGAAAGCCCTGCCACCATGCCGGTAAAAGCACCAAAGCTGGAAATATCCAGGTTTTGCTTGCTGTATTTCTCAATTTGAGCAAAGGTCTTTTTCAGTCTTTCTTCTGCGTAGAAGATAGCAGGCTCGTTCATATCATTCCAGAAGCCCTCGATCCCCTGATCCAGCAGAACTTTATATTGACTGCCAAACCAAGCACGGGCTTCCGGGTTGAGCATATCAGGGAAGTGTACCCGTCCCGGCCACACACCGGCTACAAAGGGGGTGCCATCCTGATTCGTGCAGAAGTAGCCGTTTTTCACGCCCTCCTCGTACACATCATATCCATCTTCGACCTTGACTGCTGCATCGATGATGGGGACAAGATGAATGCCCTGCGCTTTCATCTCGGCGGCAAAGTCCGCAAAGCGCGGGAAGCGCTGCGCATCCACCGTAAAGTCCTTGTAACGCTCCATGTAATCGATATCCAGAACCACAGCGTCCAGCGGCATATGATTGGCACGGTAATTTGCCACCACCTCGCGGACCTCGTCCTCGTTCATGTAGCTCCAGCGGCTCTGGGCGTTGCCAAAAGCCCATTTGGGCGGAATATAACTGCGCCCCACCAACTGGCGGAACTGGCGCACAATATCGGTCAGGCTTTCGCCCTCAATGATGTAGAGATCGTAATTTTCCTCGGCCACCGTGATGTGTAAGGTATCCAGGTCGGTGTAGCCGCAGTCAAAGGTGACCTTGCCCGGGTAGTCAATAAAAAAGCCAAATGTATCCTTGCCGGACACGATCATAAAATTATAAGCACCGTACAGCGAGGATTTGCCCTCGGTATGGTTGCCGTCATCGGAGCATTTGCTTTCGTACACCCATCCGCGCTTGTTGATACCACGGACGTTCTCGCCAAGACCATACAGGACATCCTGCGGTTCCATGGCATAGGAGAAACCATCCGGCTCCTTGGTCAGATAGGGTATCGTTTCCATCATGGGCAAAAAAGAACCCACTACACTTTCGGTATCAAACGGTTGACCGTATCGCTTTTTGTAAATCATAGTAAAATATCTCTCCTCTGTTTTTTGAATCGCATGCTGATCCTGTCGAGATAAAAATTTTCTTTAAATCCAAACGATGCAAAATCATCTCGCCCGATGCACCGCGAAACGAAACACCACCATTATGATAGATCGTCTCCCGCATGGCCTGAAACGCATTTTTCCCAGCCTTACCGTATCGGAAGTGTAGATTTCATCTGTAAGCCTTCTATCGAATTTCATTTTCATCCTCATAGGGTTTTGATTCTGCCACGCACTTCAATTCTGGTATGTCTTTTATGGTCAACTGGCATACTGATTTTTGATCAAGCTTGTACAGCATAGCTAGTATAGTATACTTGCGCAGCATTTCGATTTCAAGCGCTAATTGGCATTGGCTGTGTAAAAAAGAGAGGCCAATCTGCGTAAAAATTTGCGCAAGTTGATCCCTGTGCTTTTTCACAATCCGGCTATCAGTATAGACAGTCATCTTGCGATGCGGTATACTCGAACCAGATCAACATTTTCAGGAGGAAAAATCATGGCGGGAGAAACCAACAAGGTCGTTATTGTTACCGGCGGAAGCTCCGGCATCGGACGGTGCACGGCATCTGCTCTGAAAGAGAACGGCTGCATCGTCTATGAGTTCAGCCGCAGAAATATCCCTATGGAGGGTGTTACCCATCTGTCTGTCGATGTGACCGATGAAGATGCGGTCAACGCCGCTGTGCAGCAGGTCATCCAAAAAGAGACCAAAATCGATGCAGTGATCAACTGTGCAGGCTTTGGCATTTCCGGTGCGGTGGAGTTTACGTCCATGGAGCAAGCCAAAGCACAGTTTGATGTAAACTTTTTCGGGACAGTCACTGTAGATAAAGCGGTTCTCCCCTTCATGCGCCATCAAGGGAAAGGGCATATTGTGAACATCAGCTCTGTTGCTGCCGTAGCGCACATTCCGTTCCAGACCTTCTACTCTGCAAGCAAAGCCGCCGTTTCCTCTTACTCCTATGCGCTGGCAAACGAAGTCAAGCCCTACGGCATCCATGTCACCGTCGTAGAGCTGGGTGACATCTGCACCGGATTTACAAAAGCACGTCAGAAAAGCATTCTCGGCGACGATGAATACGGCGGACGTATCTCCCGGAGCGTCAGTCAGATGGAGCACGACGAACAAAACGGCATGGACCCGGCACGCATTGGACGGTACATCGCCGGTATTGTGGAGAAAAAGAACCCGGCAGTCGTTTATGTTGCCGGCGCACAGTATAAATTCCTGAGTCTCCTGTGCAAACTCCTGCCTGCCGCAGCACGCGGAAAGATCGTGGGGAAAATATACGGGTAACCGGCGCATTGCTCCGCAAAGCTGCTATATCCGTATTTTGTGGACAACGAAGCAGAGTTGTTCTCCTCGGAGTCCGGAAAAAAGGCAAGCCCTCCTTCATAAATTACAGTAACCGTTTATGATACTATGGGGAGGGGTCGGCAT
>NZ_JBBMEP010000021.1:0-51669 GCF_040096475.1 Faecalibacterium faecis
GGCAAAGACGACAGAGGAAATGATATAAAAGCAGAAATTGAAAATAAGGGAGATCATCTGGAAGTCACAGTAACTCAGAGCAACTATGAAGATATTATCGGGACGAAGCAGGAATTTTTTCAAGCAGATGAGTAAGAACAAATAGGCGACAAAAGTTGTGGAAAAACTTGATAACTATTAACAAACCGATAGCCCTCTATTTGCAATGATCGCAAGTAGAGGGCTGTTGGTCTGTTTGGAATATTCTAATTAAAGGTCAATCTTCTAATCTGCCATGGTCGCGGCCGAGCGAGAGATAATGTTCAATCTCACCACTCAGCACAAGCTGGGCGTACTCCAATGGCTTATTGTAGAGCAGCCAGTCCAGTTCTGCCCGCTGTGCCGGGGTGTTGCCGTACTCGTCCTCAATGGCAATGCAGTCGATGGCAACAGCAGAGCCGTCCGCAAACTGGGCTTCCACCCGGTTGGTGTCCATATTGTAGTGGCAAGAAAGCAGTTTGTTCATAGTCGTGTCCTCCATGACTTGATTTTGATGTTCGGCCACTCAAACCAATGCCGTCAAGCCGGTGGGGGATAGAGCGATTTTATTTGTCGGGGAGTAAGTGCACGGTTTCTGCACGGATTTTGCACGGTTTCAAAACGTGCAGAAGGTGCTTTTCGTTGCAAAATCCGACAAAGGGTGCAGAAATTACTGGGTGAAAAATCACGTTGTCTTGATTAAAAATAACGATGACTCGAAACTTCCATAAATTGAGACGAACCGGCGGCTTGCTCTCTTAATCAGTGGGCCCAGGGTTCGAGTCCCTGGAGGTGCACCACATCAACAAAATCCGAACTTTTTTCCGATAGGAGAAGGGTTCGGATTTTTTGTATTCTATGGGAGAAAAATTTCCATTGACTGTACCGGGGTTGAGGATGCACTGGATGTGACCATGGCGCAGCAGACGGAACTGGACTACCTTATCTACAATGACCCACTGGGCTATGCGGATTTGATTCTGAACGGCGACCCGAAGGAATATTTGAAGAATGTGTCCGGTAGTCGTACACTAGAAGATTAAAAAGTAATTGTCTGTCGAACAAAAACATTCGGCAGACAATTTTTTTCATAGATTTAGAAGTACTGTCAGTTCCAACCATACAAAAACGTTGGATTCAACAGGTGAATCTTTGCACCGGAAAAATCAAGGATCCTCTCATCGCGCATCCGGCACAGCTCACGGGAAAGAGCACTGCGGTCCACACAGAGGAAATCTGCCAGTTCTGTCCGGGTGTAGGGCAGACTGTAACAGCCTTTTTCATCGGGTGTCAAGGTTTGAAGATAAATCTTCAGACGATCTCGAAGCCGTTTTTGTGCTAAAATACGCACTTTGGTGTTAAAAAAGAGAAGCTGCTGCGCCATATCCTGCATAAGATTTGCTGTGACTTGCATCCGGCAGGGACAGGTCAGCGTCTTCTGTGACATCAATGCGCTGAAATCCAGCTGCATTACGGTACAGCCCGAACTGGCACGCAGACAGACCGGACTTACCGTCCAGCCAGTACAGGCCAGTTCTGCACCAAATACTTCTCCGGGACAAAAACGGCAGATGCTGATTTGATTGCCATTTTCATCATAAAAAAATTCTTCCATCGTGCCATCCAGCAGAACACCCGTATTGTGGCTCTGCTCACCCAGCTCGACGATGTGCGCACCACGAGGATATTCACGGACAGTCGCATTCAAGCAACTAAGGACTTCCCTATATTTTCGTGGCTGGATGCCGTTGAACATGCCGCATTGCTGTAAAATTGAATAATATTGCTCCATCTTAAAATTTACTTTGCCGTTGCCATAACAACGGACACTCCGAGGTAGTTGTGTTAAACTCTTGGTTAGAGGTGTCTAATTAAAAGGCATCATTATTATACGGTATAAAGTTTGAAATGTCAAACCCTATAACGTTCAGGGTTGATATCGAAGGAGTGACACAATGCTTTCGTTGGGAATAGATATCGGTACATCAACGGTCAAGTTGGTGCTGTTGAAAAATCAAGAAATTGAAAAGCAGTGGATGGCGGTGCATCACGGCAACCCTTTTGTCTGCCTGAAAAAGGGGCTTTCCACGTTGGAACTGGCGATGGATACTCCGTTTTCACTCTGTGTGACCGGAAGCAACACGGAGGCTCTGCTGGAGCAAGATTCAGCCATTCCCTCTTTAGGCGATATCCCAGCTATCGTCGAGGGTGTGCGCTGGATCATTCCGCAGGTGGGTTCGGTCATTGAAATTGGCAGTCAGGGCGCGCGATTCATCACGGACTTGCAGAGCCGCGCACCTCAGTTTTCAGTCAACGAACACTGCGCGGGCGGTACAGGTTCGTTCTTTGAAGAACAGATGTCTCGCGTGGGCTGCAGGCTGGGAGATTACTCTTCGCTGGTAGAGCAGGCACAGAGTGTTCCGCGCCTTTCCGGTCGGTGTGCGGTCTTTGCCAAAACAGATATCATCCACCGCCAGCAGGAAGGCGTTTCCACGCCGGATATCCTGTTGGGGTTGTGTTATGCCATGATCCGGAACTATAAGGTGACCATCGTGCGGCGGCTGCCGATCTGTAAACCTGTGGTATTCTGCGGTGGTGTTACCTGCAATGCAGGCGTGATCCGAGCCATCCGGGATGTATTCGGGTTGAGTGAGAAAGAACTCATCGTTCCGGAGTTTGCCCGATATGAAGCGGCTCTTGGTGCTGCACTCAAAGCATCCGGCTCGTTCACGTTACGTCAACTGAATGATTCTCTGGACCGTACACTAACAACACACCACATGGTCGGAACATTGCCCAAACTGGAACTGCGCCCCGGCACGAGCCTTGCGGAGCCAAACGCTACCAAGATCATTCCAGAAAGCGGCTGCGCATTGGGCATCGACATCGGTTCTACCAGTACCGATCTTGTTCTGGTCGGTGCTGACGGTGAACTGGTAGACTTTCAATATCTGCGCACCGCAGGTGACCCGGAAGGAGCTGTCCGCAAAGGCCTTGCAAGTATTCGTCAGCGGTTTGGTGATATCCGGTTCACCGCAGTCGGTGTGACCGGTTCAGGACGAGAGCGCGTCGGCAAACGCATCGGAGCAGATGCTGTCCGGGATGAGATCACTGCGCAAGCCAAGGGAGCTGCTCATTGGGTGCCGGAAGTCGATACCGTGTTTGAGATTGGCGGACAGGATAGCAAATACATCAGCATCCAGAACGGTGAAGTTGTGGATTTTCAGATGAACAAGATCTGCGCTGCCGGTACCGGTTCTTTTGTGGAAGAACAAGCTGCCCGTATGGGCATCCCACTGGCGGAGTTTGGCCCATTGGCCTTATCCTCTGAGCATCCGGCATCCTTGGGAGAACGGTGCACGGTGTTTATCGAAACGGCCATTGCGTCCGCTTCCGCTGAAGGTGTTTCACAGGCAGATATTGCAGCAGGCCTTTGTCATTCCATCGTGCAGAACTATCTGCATAAAGTGGTTGGTTCTAAACCTGTGGGTCAGCACATCGTTTTGCAGGGTGGTGTCGATTACAACCCCGGCATTGTGGCGGCATTCCAATCCGCATACGGCGACCGTGTACAGGTCAGCCCGGTCTTTTCCATCAGTGGTGCGTATGGCGCGGCTTTGCTGGCACAGGAAGCTGTGGGCGACGCACTCAGTCGATTTGTGGGATTTGACAGCCCGGCAAAGGACGCAGAGGACAGCCGCAGTGCGGAGATTCAGAAGAATATTGACTTCTACAAGCAGGCAGACAAACTGCTTTTGGAGGGTTACACTGGCAAACGTGACCCACGTAAAAAGACCGTAGGTGTGCCTTTTGCGTTGATGATTCACAAGTTCTTCCCGATGACGAATGCCTTCTTTACCTCGTTGGGCTTCAATGTCGTCCTGACTGACCCCACCAGTGAGGAAACGATCCGGCTGGCTCAGCAGACCGCACAAGGGGAGACCTGCTACCCGGTCAAACTTATTTACGGCCATATGCAGCAGCTCATCGACCAAAAAGTAGATTATATCTTCCTGCCCACCATCCACACGATGAAGCACGAAAAGAGCCGTGTGAAACACAACTACGGCTGCGTCTATATGCAGACGGCAGCCGCATCCATTGCCAAAGCTCTGGACATTGAGAGCAAGGGCATCACTCTGCTCAGTCCGGTATTCGATCTCGATTTTGGGCAGGAAGCTATGGCATCTGCAATGCTGGGACTGAGCAAGATTTTAGGAATCCCGAAACCGTTTTGTGCCAAAGCTCTGCTCAGTGGTGCCATGGCGGTGCGCCGCCATACCGCCGCCGTGGAAAAACAAGGTAAAGCTCTGCTGGCGACCCTGAGACCGGACGATAAAGTGTTGGTGCTCATCACCCGCAACTACGGCGTTTCCGACCCCATCCTGAACATGGGTATCCCGGAACTGCTGTTGGAACGCGGCTATAAAGTCATCACGCTGAGCCACCTGCCCGGTCATGCGCTGGACATCTCCGATGAATACAATAATCTTTATTATCCGTTCGGTCAGCATATCCTGTCCGGAGCAAAGTTGATCGCTCACCACCCGAATCTCTACGCTGTCTATCTGACCAACCACGGCTGCGGCCCGGACACCATGCTCTCACACCTGTTCAAGCAGGAGATGGGCGATAAACCCTACCTGCAAATCGAAGTGGATGAGCATTTTTCCAATGTGGGTGTCATCACTCGCATTGAAGCGTTCCTGAACAGCTTGCAACACCGCCCGGCGGTGGCTCTGCCGACAGATTTCAACATCGAGCAGGTCGATATGAGCGATGTCCAGATTGGCGATGCTGCCCTCTTCATAAGAAATGAGCTCCTTCAGTTCGGTGGGCTGGCCTGCCTTGATGATGTTGTTCATGGTAAAATTCTCCTTTTTCAAAATGATTTCGGTATAGATCGTTCCACTGTCGGTTTTTGTGCCGCACAGTGTTTTCGGCGGTACATACAGCACTTCTCCGGGTTTGACAGACACTTCCTGCCCATCGACTCCCAGAAGAAACTTGCCGTTTCCCTCACCACCCAGATAAAGAGTGGTGCAGTCATAGTATTCCGGGGTAATAGAAGTGCCTGCGCCCAAGGAAAACCATGTTACCGGCACTCCATAGCCCAGTCCGGAAGGTCGGGAAACGGTCATAGCATCCCGGATCGGGCGAACCTGGGAAAGTGTAAAAGGGACATTGTTCATACAGCAGTTTCCTCCCGTAGAGCAACCGGAACGATGCTGCGCACCGACCGCCCCTGATAATGCAGTTCATCCACCAGCACCTGAACATCAAAAGAATACGAGATGTTCTCCTCGTTCAAGATCTCCACAGCTGGACCGTAGAAAAATTCGCCTTTGCGGTTCAGCATCAGGGCTTCGTCCGCTACGCTCATGGCATTGGTGGGATAGTGGGTATTCATGATGGCACTGATGCCGGATTCATGCGCCAGCCGCTCCACCATATTCAGCACTAAGATCTGATTGTGGAAATCCAGACCGGTTTCCGGCTCGTCCAGAATGATGAGCTTCGGCTCATTGATGAGGGCACGGGCAATGAGCACCATTTGTAGTTCACCGCCGCTCATCCGGTTGCAGTCCTTGTTGGCAAGACGGGTGATCCCCACTCGTTCCATCATGGCTTCCGCCATTTCGATTTCCTCTTTGCCGGGTTGCTGAAAGGTTCCGAGATGCGCACTGCGCCCCAGCAGAACCATTTCCAGACCGGTGTAGGAAAAAGCGAAGCCGCGAGACTGCGGAATGTAGGAGATGGTACTCCAGACATCCTTCGGCTTGAGGGTGTGAATGTCCTTCCCATAAAGCAGAGTCTTGCCGCTGTGCCATGGCAGCAGACCGATCATGCACTTGAGCAGGGTGGTTTTACCAATGCCGTTTGGACCAAGAATCGCAAGGATGTGACCTTCTTCCAGACGCAAATTGATATTTTCGAGAATCACAGGCTGCTTCGGGTAGCCGAAGCAGCCGTTCTGCACTTCCAAGATCATTGCAGATTGCTCCTTGTTTTATTCAACAGAGAAATAAACGCCGGTGCACCGATGATAGCGGTGAGGATGGAAAGAGGCAGCTCGATAATGCTGATGCTGCGGGACAGGGTATCGATCAGGATCATAAAGCTGGCTCCCAGACTGAGACTGAGGGGCACCACATAACGGTTGTTGCTTCCAACCAGCATCCGGGATGCGTGCGGGATCAGCAGACCAATCCAGCCCACCTGACCGCACATGGAAACGGCTGAAGCCGTGACCAGCGTAGATGCAACAATAAACAGCATGTGTTCAAGGCAGAGGACTTCCAGAAGGCATTCGATACCCTTGCAGACCGCAACAGCGGCGCTGGCAAGGTGGTGCTGACCTTCGCCTGAGAGCAAGTGCCCTTACATTATAAAAAGAGAAACAAAAAGGAGCTGCTGCACAGTGTTTGTGCGGCGGCTCTTTTTTTGCCTGCGGAGGACTTGACAAGAATGATATAAAGTGATATGATTTTGATATCACAAAGAAACGCTTCCGCACCCTGTGAAGGAGGGAACTGTTATGGAAGAGAAAATTCTGCAGACCAAAAAGAACGGCATGGTCATGCTGCTGCTCACCCTGCTGGGCTATGCTGTTACCGTCCTGCTGTTTTTCTACAGCATCATTCTGCTGGACGAAAGCCTGTTTCCGGGCATCCTGCTCACGATCCTGTCCATCGCATACTGGGTGGCGGGCATCTTCCTGCTCTGCGGCCTGAAGGTGTTAAAGCCTCAGGAAGCACTGGTGCTCACCCTGTTCGGCGATTACATCGGCACCCTGAAGGGACAGGGGTTTTACTGGGTGAACCCCTTCTGCACCGCGGTGAACCCGGCAGCTGGCACCAAACTGAGCCAGAGCGGCGATGTGAACAGCAGCGAAACCGGCATGGCGGCCCTGCTTAAGGCAGGTAACAGCAGTTCCCAGACCGCAGAATCGACCAGCAAGAAGATCTCGCTCAAAATGATGACCCTCAACAACTCCCGCCAGAAGATCAACGATTGTCTGGGCAACCCGGTGGAGATCGGCATTGCGGTCATCTGGCGCGTGACCGATACCGCAAAGGCCGTATTCAATGTGGACAACTACAAGGAGTACCTCTCCCTGCAGTGCGACAGCGCTCTGCGCAATGTGGTGCGCATTTACCCCTATGATGTGGCTCCCAATGTGGACACCACCGGCGACGGCGTAGCCGATGAGGGCAGTCTGCGCGGCTCCTCGGAGGTGGTAGCCGCCCGCATCCGGGACGAGATCCAGAAGAATGTAGCCGAGGCCGGCATCGAGGTAGTGGAAGCCCGCATCACCTATCTGGCCTATGCGCCGGAGATCGCAGCCGTGATGCTGCAGCGCCAGCAGGCAAGCGCCATCATCGATGCCCGCAAGATGATCGTGGACGGTGCTGTGGGCATGGTGGAAATGGCCCTTGAACGCCTGAATGAGAATAAGGTGGTGGAGCTGGACGACGAGCGCAAGGCGGCAATGGTCTCCAACCTGCTGGTGGTGCTGTGCGGCAACCGTGATGCCCAGCCCATCGTGAACAGCGGCAGCCTGTACTGATGGCAGAACCAAAAAAGCAGGTGCCCCTGCGCCTGAACGCGAAGCTCTACGATGCCCTTGCCGCCTGGGCCGAAGATGACTTCCGCTCGGTGAACGGGCAGATCGAATATCTGCTGACGGAGTGCGTGCGGCAGCGCAAAAAGAACGGCAAGTATGTCTCGGACCAGATCGATGTGCCGCCTGAACTGGATATCAAATAAAATACCAATTGGCCCCGGCTGTGCGGATGAACTCTGCATGGCCGGGGTTTGTGTTTATCTGTGGCTCCCTAAAGGCTGAAAATGCGAAATTTCCTGCCGGAAAATAACGAAAATACATTGACAGTTGCACACCTGTGACGATATAATAGACCAAGGAATATCTTTCTGTGGCAATGGAAAGACCTTCCCGCAGAAAACTATATTCCGAAGAAAAGAGGGAAGCTTACCCGCTTGAACAGACAAAAACAACATCGTGGTGCCGCTGCTGCGCTGGCTGTGCTGGTGCTGGCAGCTGTACTGCTTTTTGTGGGCGGAAGCTGGCTGGAAAAGCGCAGCCAAAAGCCGGAGACCCGGACGGAGCTGCCGCAGGAGACCGCTGAGACCATGGAAGTGGACGGCGTGACCTACCGCAGGCGCACAGATCTGACCACCATCCTTGTTATGGGCATCGACCATGACAGCGAGGTGGAAGCAGAAGGCTCCTATCAGGGCGGTCAGGCGGATTTTCAACGGCTCATTGTGATAGACAGCAAAGACAAGACGGTCCGTCAGCTCAAGATCGACCGCGACACCATGGCAGAGGTGACGGTGCTGGGTATGCTGGGCAATCCGGTGGGCACCACTCAGATGCAGATCAGCCTTGCCCATGGCTTTGGCGATGGCAAGGAGGAAAGCTGCGGCTATGCCCGTGATGCAGTGTCCCGCCTGCTGCAGGGGGAAAACATTGATTTCTATCTGGCTATGAGTCTGGACGGCATCTCGGTGCTGAACGACCTTGCAGGCGGTGTGACCGTGACGCTGGAGGATGATTTCTCCGCAGCAGACCCGGCCATGACCAAGGGAACTACCCTGACGCTGCAGGGCGATCAGGCTGAGATTTTTGTGCGCAGGCGCATGGATATTGGCGAAGGCACCAACGAAGCCCGCATGGTGCGGCAGGAGGAGTATCTTGCACAGCTTTCCGCACAGCTGGAAAGCAGGGTGCAGCAGGATCAGCAGTTCACCGCACAGGTGTACGATGCGCTGCAGCCTTATCTGGTCACCGACCTTGCAAAGGGTCAGCTGGTCAATGAGGTGTGGGCCGCAAAGGACGATACTGTGGAGCCTGCCATTGCACTGGAGGGCGAGCATAAGGTGGCAGAGGACGGATTCACCGAGTTCTATCCGACCGAAGCTTCCATCCAGAAAGCGGTTCTGACGCTGTTCTGGGAGCCTGTTGAAGAATGATGTAAATGTTGAAAAGCATTTGCGATAGAAAGCAGCATCTTGGAGAGTGCGGCTTGAAGTGAAAGGAGATCTTCATTATGAAGAAAGTTATCAGCGCTGTTCTGACCGCTGCTATGGTCGTGGGCATGGGTGTGTCTGTTCTGGCAGCAACGCCCAGCAAGACTGTGGCAGATGAGGTCAAGGCCAGCGGTTCTGCTACCGTCACCGGTGTTCTGGGCATTGTCAGCGATGTGAAGGTCACTGCCAAGGAGGATACCGCTCAGGTCGAGGAAGTCCTGCAGGACATCACTTCTGATGCAGACCTGCAGAAGGCTGCGGGCGCTTCGAAAGAAAAGAAGACGACTATAGATGTTACTGTAACGCAGGCCTTTGAGATGCAGACCTCTAACCTGCTCGACGCTGCAAATGTTAAGCTGACCATTGAGTCCAAGGTCATTGAGGCTGCTTACGAGGACAACGAGCAAGTTACCGTTCTGGTGGCTGTGCCCAAGACGAAGGCAGACGGCACTGTGACCTATACCTACTATACTGTGCCCGGTAAGGTCGTGAATGGCGAGATCGTGGTGAACCTGAAGGGCCGTCAGGTCAAGCTCTATGGCTCCAACTTCGTTCTGGTGGCCGTGAAGACCATTGAGGGCTAAGAACTAGAAATGTTCTGCGGTGCTCCCTGATGAAAAAGGGAACGCCGCATTTTTGGCGTATAGGATTCAGAAAAATAGAGGAAAGGGCACAACGCCCGGGCCGCATGGGCGGCAGTATTATAAGGAGTGAAATCGTGCAGCAAGATACTTTTGTGAAGGAGCGCACAGCTTTAGCGGTACAGCCGGAACAGGGAGAAGATACCATTGATCTGCTGGAACTGTTCATGGGCCTGCTGGCCCACTGGACGCTCATTGCAGCCACGGCTGTGGTGGGTGCCGTACTGATGGCGCTTTATACGTTTTTTCTGGTAACGCCGATGTACAAGGCAACGGCTACCATCTATGTGGTCAGCCGCAATGATTCGGTGCTGAACTTCTCCGATCTGCAGGTCGGCAGCGAGCTGACCAGCGATTACATCAAGGTCTTTGAAATGTGGGAAGTCCACGAAAAGGTCATCAGCAACCTGGATCTGGATTACACCTACACCGATATGGCCAGTATGCTGTCTGTCACCAACACCAGCGACACCCGTATGCTGGATATCACGGTCACGAACCCGGATCCGGAAGAAGCAGCAGCGATCGCAAACGAGTATGCGGATGTGGGCGCAAAGTACATCTCGGAAAAGATGAAGACGGACGAGCCCACCCTGATGTCTTCTGCGCGTGTGCCGGAGAACCCGTTCAGCCCCAACAAGGCCAAGAACATCCTGCTGGGCTTTGTAGTGGGCTTTGTGCTGGCCTGCGCCGTGGTGGTGCTGCGGACCATGCTGGACGATACCTACAAGTCTGCCGATGATATCCGCAAGTATACCGGCATGGTCGTGCTGGCATCGATCCCGCTGGCCGATGCTGGCGAACAGCCGAAAGAGAAAAGCGAGTTCAAGCGCCGCACCAAGCGGTTTGCCAATGATGTCCGCCGCCGTGTGGGTGGCAGCTCTGGGAGGAAAGCATGAAACAGCTGAAGATCACAAAATTTCCGGCTCTGGATTATGCGGGAAATGAAGCCTTTAATACCCTGAGCACCAACCTCTCCTTTGCAGGTGCGAGTGTCAAAAAGATCATGATCACCAGCTGCCATGCTGCAGAGGGCAAGAGCTATCTGTCCATGAACCTGATGCGCACGCTGGCACAGCGCGGCATCAAGGTGGCGCTGGTGGACGCGGACCTGCGCCGCAGCATGGTCAACAGTGACTACGGCCTGAAATATGAGGATGGCCGCAGCGACGGCAAGGGCCTCTCCCATTTTCTGGCCGGTATGGTGGGCATGGATGAGGTCATCTACCAGACCGACATCCCCAACGCGATCATGGTGCCGGTGGGCCGCGATGTGCCCAACCCGCTGGCGCTGCTGACCAACAGCCATTTTGCCGAACTGCTGGATATGCTGGCCAGAATGGCAGATTACGTCATTGTGGACGCACCCCCGGTGGGCGTGGTCATCGATGCGGCGGAGATCGCCAAGGCATGTGACGGCACCCTGATCGCAGTGAACTACAACGATGTGAGCCGTCAGGAGCTGCTGGACGTGAAGCAGCAGATCGAGCAGACCGGCTGCCCCATTCTGGGCACCGTGCTCAATCAGGTGGACTACGACAACTATATGGGCCGCAAGTACTACAAATCCTACTCAAAGTATGGAAAGTACGGCTATTACAGAAAGTATTATAAACGAAGCCACGAAGCGGAAAAGAAATGAGCGGCTTTACGGATTATCATGCGCACTTCGTCTACGGCGTGGACGATGGTGCGCAGACCAGAGAAGAAATGTATGCCATGCTGGATGCAGCGGCAGCAGACGGTGTGCGGCACCTGTTTGCTACCTCGCACAGTACGCCGGGCATGGAACACTTCCCGCAGGAAATCTACGACCGGCATCTGGCCTTTGCCCGGGATTACTGTGCGCAGAAGGGCTACGACCTGAAGCTGGAGCACGGCTCTGAGTTGCTGTATACCCCTGCGACGGGATATGCGGCAGTCCAGCGCCAGCTGCTGACCTTGGGAGATACCGGCTGGGTGCTGCTGGAATTTGTGCCGAACATAACGGCAAAGGAGCTGGAAGCGGCCCTGCGGGAGATCACGGGTGCGGGTTACCGCATTCTGGTGGCCCACATTGAGCGGTATCCCTGCCTTGCGCAGCACGGCCTGCTGGCCCGCCTGCATGAGCAGTACCGGCTGCGCTGCCAGATCAACTGTTCGGCTGTGCTGGACAGCGGCTTCTGGCAGCGGATGCGGCTGGAGCACTGGGTCAAGGCGGGGCTGGTGGACGCGGTCTCTTCCGATGCACACAACTGCACCTCGCGCCCGACCCGGATGCGGCAGGCGTATGAGCGGCTCTGCACCCGTGTGGGACAAACGACAGCACAAAAACTGACCGGACTGGATGGCACAGAGTATCTTGTATAGTTGCTTTGACTACCGGAAATGAAAATGGGAAAGACGCCTCTTTCAGCCAGCTGCTTCGTGAGGAAACGGATGGGAAAGGAACGTCCTTTTGTAAAGAAGTGTGGAGCTTCTGGCTTTTTGTGCAAAAAAACTTGCGAATCAAAGGACAAAGTGTTAAACTGAAACAGGGAACATGTATGGTAAACTTGCGGGGGTGTACGAATGAAGATACTGGTCGTCGATGATGGACAGCTTGCAATCAACTCGCTGATCCGCATCCTGTGCCGCGTTGCACCCGACTGTGACTATGTCAGCGCCATGACGACCGAGAATGCACTGAGCTGGATGCGTCAGGGGCCGATGGACGCGGCTTTCCTCAATCTGGAAATGCCCGGCATGAACGGGCTTGCTTTGACGCGCATGATCCAGAAGCTGCAGCCGCGCTGCAACATCATTGTGGTAACAGAGCACCCGGAGTATGCGCTGGAAGCGCTGCAGATCTTCGTGAGCGGCTTTTTACTCAAGCCTGCAAACGAGGCAGATGTGCGCAATGTGCTGGAGCATCTGCGCTACCCGCCGGAGAATGCCCCTGTCGGCATCAAGATCCAGTGCTTTGGCAATTTTGAGATCTTCGTGGGCGGGCGCGCTTTGGCCTTCAAGCGCAGCAAGAGCAAGGAGCTGCTGGCCTATCTGGTGGATCGCAATGGTGCCACCTGCACCAACGGCGAAATGCTGGCCGTGCTGTGTGAGGATAAGCCCGACACCGCATCGCTGCACAGCCATCTCCGCAATCTGATCTTTGACCTGAGCCATACGCTGGAGGATGCAGGTGTTACCGGTCTGCTCATCCGCGGCCGCAGCACACTGGCGCTTGACACCAGCAAGGTGGATTGTGATTATTACAATTTCCTGCGGGGCAGCCGCTCGGCCACCAATTCCTATCGCGGCGAGTATATGACCCAGTATTCTTGGGCAGAGGTGACCCGTTCAGCACTGCGCCAGCAGGCAAATGTGCAGAAAACAGCCTCGATCCCCAGTTACTATGTGCCGCCTACCGGCTTTTAAACCAGAAAAAACAAGAACACCTCAGAAAATCGCTCGATTTTCTGGGGTGTTTTTTCTTGACATGAAAATACCCCAAGAGTACTCAGAGTTTTGTTTTTACTCTGTCTACTCTAGGGGTAGCATGTCAAAAGTAAAGGGGCTTTGTGTGCAATTATTTACTGCTGCGCAAAAATTTTGATCTCATCCTTATCCATAAAGGCGGCACCGGAAAAACCGGAAGCTTCCAGCTGGCCCAACTGTTTGCCCAGCTTCTTGGCCTGCTGCAGAACGGTGACATTGTAGCTGCTGCGCAGGTCTGCAGCCTTGGCAAGAACGGCGGTGAAGTCGGCATCCTTGCCGTACAGCAGGGCGATCTTCTGCTTTGCGCCGGGGATCTGGTAGCCCTGCTCCAGCAGGATGCCACACACCCGCTCGAAGCCGATGGAGAAGCCCACGGCGGGCACCTGAGTGCCCAGGAACTTGCCCACCATGTTGTCGTAGCGGCCGCCGCCGGCCACGGCACCGCTGAACTGCGGGCAGGTGATCTCAAACACCATGCCGGTGTAGTAGCCCTGACCGCGCACCAGACTGGGGCAGTAGGCTACCTGATAGCGGTCTGCAGCCATGGCGTTGGCGGTAGCAAGGACATACTTGAGGTCGTCGGCAATGGCGGGGTCTGCGCAGCGGGCAGCCACGGCATCCAGCGTGACTTCGCCTGCGGCAATGAAGTCGGCCAGTGCGTTGATGGCATTTTCCGGCAGCTGCTTTTCGGTCAGCTCAGCCTTCACACCATCGGCACCGATCTTGTCCATCTTATCAAAGGTGATGCAGACGGAATCCAGCGTATCAGCGGAAAAACCCATGCTCTCCAGCATCCCGCGCAGGATGCGGCGGTCATTGATGTTGACGGTGAAGCCGGTGAAGCCGATGTTCAGCAGGGCACGGGTGGTCACGTCGATCAGTTCCACCTCGGCATTGGGGGAAGAATCGCCCAGAATGTCGATATCGCACTGTACGAACTCGCGCAGACGGCCCTTCTGCGGGCGCTCGGCGCGGAACACACGGTCGGTCTGGATCACCTTGAAGGGGCTGGGCAGCTTATCCTTGTTGGCGGCATAGTAGCGGCTCAGCGGCAGGGTCAGGTCATAGCGCAGGCCCATATCGGACAGCTGCTTGGGGTCGCCGGTGTTCAGGGCAGCGGTGAGCTTATCACCGCGCTTGAGCACCTTGAAGATCAGGTTCAGGTTGTCGCCGCCGTCGGATTTGTCTAGGTTTTCCATATCCTCCAGCATGGGGGTGGAAATGCGCTCGAAGCCGGACGCGCGGTAGGTCTCCAGAATTTTGCCCTGAATGTAATCGCGCAGGGTCTGCTCAGCGGGCAGCAGGTCGCGCATGCCCTTCAATGCCTGTGTTTTCATAAGATGGTTCCTCTCTATATAAATCAATGTAAATACTTTTACCTTATTCATTATAAAGAAATCTGCCGTTTTGTCAATTGAAATGGGCACACTGTAAGGGAAAAACCATTCGGAGGACAGACGATGAAACAGCAATTTGCAGCAAAACATCCGTGGACCATCCTTGCGGCGGGCGCAGCCATTCAGGTGCTCACGGGCATCCCGGCGGCGTGGGGCGTATTCCAGCAGCCGGTCATGGACGAGTACGGCCTGAGCGAGCAGGGGGCAGGCTATGCCTTCGGCATCCTCATTGCGGCGTTCGGCGTGGGGTGCGTCCTCGGCGGCTTTCTGCAGGACAGCCGAGGCCCGCGGTGTGCGGCTCTGTGGGGAACAGCACTGCTGTGCGGCGGATTTTTTGCAGCGGCCATGCTGCCGGGCGGCAGTGCGGGCAGCTTTTTTCTGGCATTCAGCATCCCGGCGGGGCTGGGCACGGCGTTTCTGTACCCATCCATCCAGTCCTGCGCACAGAAGTGGTATGCCGGGCGCAAGGGCCTTGCCACCGGCGTGATCGGCGGGGCGGTGGGCCTTTCCGGTGCGTTCCTCACCGTGTTCGTGCGCACGGCGGTCAGCGGCTTTGGGATCGTGCAGGGCATCCGGGGCGCGTTCTGGGCGCTGGGGGCCGTCACGCTGCCCGTCTGCCTTGCGGGCAGTCTGCTGCTGCAGGACCCGCCGCAGGATGCCGAAAAACAGCAGCAAAACGACAAAAATACCATTGACCTTTCCCCGTGGCAGATGCTGAAAACAAAGCAGTACTGGCTGTGCGCAGGCGCGGTGTGCTTTTCCACCCCGGCGGTGCTTCTGTTCAGCCCCATCATCCTGAAGCTGGGCGTGGAGCGGGGGCTGGACGAGAACGCTGCTCTGTGGAGCGTGGTGCTGGGCAGCGTGGGCAGTGCGGCGGGCCGCCTGCTGATGCCCATGCTCAGCGATAAAATTGGCCGCAGGCCCACCGATCTGCTGCTGTTTGCGGTGTCGCTGGGGCTTTCGGCAGGGTTTGCGTTTGCGCAGGGCTGGTGGGTGATCGCCTGTTACGCGGGGCTTACCTTCTGCTATTCCGGCCTTGCAGCAGTGCTGCCCGCCCTTTCCACCGATCTGTTCGGCCTGCCGCACGCAGGGGTGAACTACGGTTTTCTGGCACTGGGGCAGAGCGTGGGCAGTCTGGCCTTTCCGTTTGCAGCAAATCTCTGGGGGTTGGAAGCCGGGCGGCACTGGCTTGCCGTGGGCGGCGCAGCGGCGGGCTTTGCGGCCATGTGGGTACTGAAGCCTGCCGGGCAGACACCGCGCAGGCAGGACACAGGAGCGTGAAATTTGCCCTCTTGACATAGTTGACAAAAACTTGACGAATGAAATGACAAAAGCATCCGAATTGACAGTTAGCGGAAGGCAACTGCAAATAGTTTTGATGTTTTTTACCGGAAATGTATTGCAAAATCCGTCAGCTTTCTCTATAATAAAATCATGCGTGGTAGTACCGGTTAAGGCGCTGAAAGAGAGCGGCGCGCCCGGTCAGATGCAAGCAGCAAAGGGCAGCGGCTGTGCCGGCAGGGCGCGGCGGCGGCTTTGTGCTGCAAAGCAACATTTGTCAAAAGGAGAGTATGATTATGACCTATTCGCAGCAAGTACAGAATATGTGCCCGATCACCAAAGGTCCTAAGCATGGTCCGGCTCCCATCCCCGAAGAGGGCGCATGGGTCAAGGCCTATGAGATCAAGGACATCAGCGGCTACACCCACGGTGTGGGCTGGTGCGCACCTCAGCAGGGTACCTGCAAGCTGTCCCTGAACATCAAGAACGGTGTCATCGAGGAGGCTCTGGTGGAGACCATCGGCTGCTCCGGTATGACCCACTCTGCTGCTATGGCAGGCGAGATCCTGCCCGGCAAGACCATTCTGGAAGCTCTGAACACCGACTTGGTGTGCGATGCCATCAACGTTGCTATGCGCGAGCTGTTCCTGCAGATCGTCTACGGCCGCAGCCAGACCGCTTTCTCTGAGGACGGTCTGCCCATCGGCGCAGGTCTGGATGACTTGGGCAAGGGCCTGCGCTCCATGACCGGTACCATCTTCTCCACCAAGGCAAAGGGCGTCCGTTATCTGGAGCTGACCGAGGGCTACATCAACAAGCTGGCTGTGGATGCCAACGATGAGGTCATCGGCTATCAGTTCGTCAAGCTGGGCAAGATGATGGAGGATATCCGTCACGGCAAGACCCCCAACGAGGCTTATGAGAAGAACGTGGGTACTTACGGCCGCTTCAGCAAGGAGCAGGGTGCTGTGAAGTACATTGACCCGCGTGAGGAATAAGAGAGGAGGAACAACTCATGGCAACTTTTGAATCTATGGATCGCCGCATGCCGAAAATCGAGGCATGCCTGAAGGCTAACGGCCTGGAGTCTCTGGACGCTTGCAACGAGATGCTCCTCGCAAAGGGCATCGACTGCGACAAGATCGTGCGCGGCGTTCAGCCCATCTGCTTTGATAACGCTGTCTGGGCATACACCCTGGGCACCGCCATCGCCGTCAAGCGCGGCCTGACCGATGCTGCCGAGTGCGCTGCTGCCATCGGCGAAGGTCTGGAAGCCTTCACCATCCCCGGCTCTGTCGCTGAGCAGCGTCAGGTCGGTCTGGGTCACGGCAATCTGGGCGCTCGTCTGCTGAGCGAGGACACCACCTGCTTCGCTTTCCTGGCAGGCCACGAGTCCTTTGCAGCTGCTGAGGGTGCTATCGGCATCGCCCGCACTGCAAACAAGGTCCGCAAGACCCCCCTGCGTGTCATCCTGAACGGCCTGGGCAAGGATGCAGCTTACATCATTTCCCGTATCAACGGCTTCACCTATGTTCAGACTGAGTACGACATCCCCACTCAGACCCTGACCGTCGTCAAGGAGATCCCCTTCTCTGAGGGCGAGCGCGCAGCCGTCAAGTGCTACGGTGCAAACGACGTTATGGAAGGCGTTGCCATCATGAAGAAGGAGGACGTTCAGTGCTCCATCACCGGCAACTCCACCAACCCCGTCCGCTTCCAGCATCTGGTTGCTGGCACCTACAAGAAGTGGGCCATCGAGAACGGCAAGAAGTACTTCTCCGTCGCTTCCGGCGGCGGCACGGGCCGTACCCTGCACCCCGATAACGTGGCTGCAGGCCCCGCAAGCTACGGCCTGACCGACTCTCTGGGCCGTGTGCACGGCGATGCTCAGTTTGCAGGTTCTTCTTCTGTGCCTGCACACGTTGAGATGATGGGCCTGATCGGCATGGGCAACAACCCCATGGTTGGTGCTACCGTTGCATGCGCTGTTGCTGCAGCTCAGGCTAACGCCTAAGTTTTTCCTAAGTTTCAGCGAGGGGAAGCTGCTTTCCGAATGAGCAGCTCCCCCTTTTTTGCTGATAGATGTCCGAACACAAGCAACCCGAATATGAGAAGGAAGAAACAATGAAAAAGAATCAGATCCGCAAGAGCGTGGCTGCGCTGGCCATGGCGGTTGTTGTGGGTGTCAGTCTGCTGGGCTACGGCTGCGGCAGCAAGTCCGCTTCCACCGCAGGCGGCGTGTCCGGCGATTTCACCGGCACTGCCAAGGGCATGGGCGGCGACGTTACCGTTACCCTGACGCTGGAAGACGGCAAGATCACCGGCTGCACCGCTGAGGGTAAGGACGAGACCCCCGGCATCGGTACGCTGGCACTGGAGCAGCTGCCCGCTCAGATCGCTGAGACCGGCAGCATCGCCGTGGACGGCGTGTCCACCGCGACCATCACCTCCAACGCCATCAAGGAGGCAGCAGTCGCTGCCCTGACTGCCGCCGGCCTGAATGCTGACGACTATAAGATCGAGGTCAAGGCCGACGAGACCAAGGCCGAGGATTCCACCGTTGACGCTGACGTTGTCATCGTGGGTGCAGGCGGCGCAGGCATGACCGCTGCCATCACCGCTGCTGCCGAGGGCAAGAGCGTTGTGATCGTGGAGAGCCAGGCCATGGTGGGCGGCAACTCTGTGCGCGCTACCGGCGGCATGAACGCCGGCAAGACCGTGTATCAGGATGAGAACGAGTTCGGCGAGTCTGCCGGTGTCGAAAAGACCCTGAAGACTGCTGCTGAAAAGTACGCTGACAACGAGACCATCACCGCTCTGGCAAAGACCGTCTCTGAGCAGTGGGCAGAGTACCAGAAGAACCCCACCGGCTACTTCGACTCTGTTGAGCTGATGGAGCTGGACACCATGATCGGCGGCAAGGGCATCAACGACCCTGCTCTGGTGGAGACCCTGTGCTCCAACTCTGCTGATGCCATCGACTGGCTGGACGAGCACGGCATCACCCTGCACAGCGTTTCCAGCTTTGGCGGTGCATCCGTCAAGCGCATCCATCGCCCTGTGGACGCAGAGGGCAAGACCGTTTCTGTCGGTTCCTACATGATCCCCCTGCTGGAGGAGAACTGTGAGAAGGCTGGCGTTCAGATCCTGCTGAACACCACCGCCAACGAGATCCTGACCGATGCGAGCGGCGCTGCTGTGGGCATCAAGGCCACCGGTTCTACCGGCGAGACCGTCACTGTGAACGCCAAGGCTGTGGTGCTGACCACCGGCGGCTTCGGCGCAAATCTGGACATGGTTGTCGAGTACAAGCCTGAGCTGAAGGGCTTCATGACCACCAACGCTGCCGGCGCTCAGGGTCAGGGCATTGAGATGGCCACCGCCATCGGTGCTGGCACCGTGGATATGGACCAGATCCAGATCCACCCCACCGTTGAGGCCAACACCGCTGCCCTGATCACCGAGGGTCTGCGCGGCGACGGCGCTGTGCTGATCAACGCCGAGGGCAAGCGCTTCATCGACGAAGTAGGCACCCGTGACGTGGTCTCTGCTGCTGAGATCGCTCAGACTGGCAGCTACAGCTGGCTGGTGGTCGATCAGGCTATGGTCGATGCTTCCAGCGTCATTCAGGGCTACATCAAGAAGGGCTACACCGTGACCGGCGAGACCTACGAGGAGCTGGGCAAGGCAATGGGCGTTGATGAGGCTGCTTTTGCCGAGACCATGAAGACTTGGAACGGCTATGTTGAGGCCAAGAATGACCCCGACTTTGGCCGCACCAGCTTTGCAAACCCGCTGGATACTGCTCCGTACTATGCAATCAAGGTCACTGCCGGTGTGCACCACACCATGGGCGGCCTGACCATCAACACCAACACCGAAGTCCTCAAGGAGGACGGCACTGTGATCCCCGGCCTGTTTGCAGCAGGTGAGGTCACTGGCGGTGTGCACGGTGCAAACCGTCTGGGCGGCAACGCTGTTGCAGACTTCACCGTGTTTGGCCGCATTGCAGGTAAGGCTGCCAGCGACTACGCTGCATGAGTACCCGCAAAGCACCTGAAAACGCTTCCGGCTCCAAAGGCCTGAAGCCATGGATGAAGAACCTGATCTTTGCTGCAGTGATCCTTGTGCTGGCAGCAGCGCTGTATTTCGGCGTGCGCGCAGCACACAGCAGCAAGGGCAGCGGCCTGCAGGCCACCGTCGATTTTGGCGATGGCATCACCGAGACTCTGCCGCTGGATACAGACCACGATTACCTGTATGATATGGGCAATTATGTCGTGCATCTGCAGGTAAAGGATGGTGCCATCGCGTTTTTGGACAGTCAGTGCCCGGACCATGTGTGCGAGCAATTCGGCTGGCTGGACAAGGACGGCGCATGGGCTGCATGCGTCCCTGCCGGGGTGTATGTGGTAGTGGAAACTACAGCTGAATAAAGATCGTGCTTCAAAAAAAGAGGCAGTACCCTGCAAGAGCGGGGCACTGTCTCTTTTGTTTTGTCTGGAAGGCAAAAGAGGGCACGGTGTGAAAGTTGGGTAAAACTTTGACACAAATGCGTCAAAACAAAATTTAGACGCTTGTGTAATAGACGAAAATGCGATAAACTAACAATAAACTCTTTATCGCGCGCTTTTGCAAAGCCTGCGCCCGATACCGAAACCAGGGCATGCCCTGAAAGATACAGGAGGAAACAGCAAGCATGATCTTTAAAAAGAAGCAGGATGCTGCGGTACAGCAGACGGCTGCGGGTGAGGCAAAGCCCGCAGCGAAGGGCGGCAAAGCAGCAGCCTTTTTCCGTAAGAACTGGAAATGGATGGTGCCGGTAGTGTGCGTGGCCGTGCTGGGCGGATGGTTCATCCTGCGCCCGGACAAGGCACAGAACGCCAATACGGACATCAACTATGTGCAGGTCTCGCCGTCCAAACGGGATGTGTCCAACACCCTCAGCGGAACCGGCACTCTGAACCCTGCCAATACATATAATGTTAAGTCGCTGGTAGCGGGCAAGGTGTTGACCAGCAGCTTTGAGGAAGGGGACATCGTGGAGGAAGGCACCGTGCTGTACACAGTGGACTCCTCTGATGCCACCACCAAGGCGGAGCAGGCGTCCATTGCTCTGCAGCAGGCACAGCGCAGCTACGACAAGACGGCAGACCGCCAGTATGTCCGCGCCGAGGTGGCAGGTGTTGTGAGTGCCCTCAAGGTGGCCAAGGGCGACGAAGTGACCAGCGGTCAGGAAGTGGCGGTCATCCGTGACAGCTCCAAAATGGTGCTGCGGCTGGAGTTCCCGGCAGCAGATGCCGCCACCTTCTCGGTGGGCCAGAGCGCAGAGGTGACGCTGGACGGCACCTTTGAAATGCTGACCGGCACCGTGACCGCTGTGACCGGCACCGATGCTCTGAGCACCGGCAACCTGCTCACCCGCACCGTGACCATTGCTGTGCGCAATGCAGGCGGCCTGACCACTGCGCAGGCAGCAACGGCAACCATCAATGGCGTGAACTGCATTGCCGCCAAGTGCTTTGAGTATCAGGCAGAGCGCACCCTGACTGCCCTTGCCGCCGGTACCGTGACGGCCATCAATGTGCCGGAAGGCGGAGCCGTGAACAAGGACGATATCGTGCTGCAGATCAGCGGCGAGGACCTGACCGAGGCCATCCAGTCTGCCGCCGAGAGCCTGCGCAGCGCCGAGCTGAACATGGACAATCTGCAGGAGGCCATGAACAACTACACCATCACCTCGCCCATCAGCGGCACCATTATTGAAAAGAATGCCAAGGCCGGGGACGCGCTGTCCGCCGGCTCGGACCTGTGCACGATCTTTGACCTGAGCTATCTGGAGATGACCCTGAACGTGGACGAGCTGCAGGTCAGCAGCCTGTCGGTGGGTCAGAGCGTGCAGGTCACGGCGGATGCCGTGCCGGACAAAACCTATACCGGCGTTGTGACCCGTGTTTCCTTGAAGGGTACCTCCAATGGCGGCACCACCACCTACCCGGTCAAGGTGCGCATTGATGAGACCGATGGCCTGCGCCCGGGCATGAACGCCAATGCTGAGATCGTGGTGGCACAGGCAAAGAATACCCTTACCGTGCCCAACGCTGCCATCGTGCGCGGCGGCTATGTGCTGGTCACGCAGGACTCCCCCAGCGCAGTCAACGCAGACCCGGGCATGATCGCGCCGGACGGCTATGTGTATGTGCCGGTCAAGACCGGCGTCAGCGATGACAACTACACCCAGATCGTCAGCGGGCTGACCGGCAATGACACGGTGGCTTACGACTCTGCCGCAGCAAGTACCGATACGTACTATGACGACGGCGGCTATTACGAGGCGGATGCAGAGGGCACCGAGGGCGAGGAAGGCGCCGATGCTGCGAACAGCATGGTCGATGAAGCAGAACCGGAAAACGGGACCGTACCGGCGGAAGAGCCTGTGGAAGCCGAGGAAAAGCAGGGCTCCGCAGGGGATGACGTGAATCCGTCTCAGGCAGACGGCGTGGTCTATCTGGGCTGACACAGGAGGAATGCATGAGCGCTCTGATCGAGTTTGATGAGGTGTGCAAGTATTACCAGATGGGTGACACCACGGTAAAGGCTGCAGACCACATCACCATGAAAATCGAAAAAGGCGAGTTCGTGGCCATCGTGGGCCAGTCCGGCTCCGGCAAATCCACCTGCATGAACATCATCGGATGTCTGGATGTGCCCACCCACGGCACCTACCGCCTGAACGGAAAAGACGTTGGCCGGATGAGCCGCAACGAGCTGGCATCCGTCCGCAACGAGATGCTGGGTTTCATCTTCCAGCAGTACAACCTTTTGCCAAGGCTCAACCTGATGGAGAACGTGGAGGTACCGCTGGTGTATGCGGGCATCGGCCGCGCCGAGCGCCACGCCCGGGCCAAAGAGGTGCTGGAGCAGGTGGGTCTGGGCGATAAGCTCAGGAACCGCCCAAACCAGCTTTCCGGCGGCCAGCAGCAACGTGTTTCCATCGCTCGGGCGCTGGTGCGGAACCCGGCGGTCATTCTGGCCGACGAGCCTACCGGCGCACTGGACAGCCACACCGGCCGCGAAGTGCTGGGAATGCTGCAGCAGATGCACGATGAGGGCCACACCGTGGTGCTCATCACCCACGATAATTCCATTGCGGTGCAGGCAGACCGCATCATCCGTCTGGAGGACGGGCGGGTGGTCTACGATGGCGATGCCCATGCACCGGAAGCCGTGGTGCAGCCCACGCTGCTGCCGGAAACGCCGGATGAGGAGGAGAAAGCATGATTATTGAAACCTTCCGTCAGGCCATCCAGAACGTGTGGAGCAACAAACTGCGCACCTTCCTTACCATGCTGGGCATCATCATCGGTGTTATGGCAGTCATCGTCATCGTGGGCTTGGGCAACGGCATGACCAAAAGCATGCGCGACAGCTTTTCGGCACTGGGTACCAACACCCTTTCGGTGCAGGTGTGGGGCAACGGCTCACGCACCGTTTCGGTGGAGGAAATGTACAAGCTGCCCACGGAGTACCCGGAGCTGATCCAGTCCATTTCGCCGCAGATCGATTTCAGCGGCAGCGGCACGCTGAAGATCGGCACTACCAGCTACCGCTGGTCCAACATCAGCGGCGTGGACGAGAACTATTCCGCCATGAAAAATTACCAGATCGCGCAGGGACGCGGCCTGCAGTACATGGATATGAAGGATAACAAGCATGTGTGTGTCATCGGCGATTACCTCAACCGTGTGGCCTTTGGCGGCAACGGCCTTGGCCAGACGCTCAAGATCGGTGCCAACAAGTTCCGCATCGTGGGCGTGCTGGCGGCCAAAGTCAGCGATCCGGACATGCAGCAGGGCAGCGATGACGACTGCGTTTACCTGCCCTATACCACGGCCATGCGTCTTTCCAGCCAGAGCACGGTGAACAACTATGCCGCGGTCATGGAGGATGAGGGCCGCGCCAACGAAGCAAAGTCTGCGGTGGAAAGCGAACTGCAGCGCCTGCTTGGCTCGGATAACGGCTACTATGTCTACAGCGCCAGCGAGTGGCTGGAGGAAATGAACAACATGATCAACATGGTCATTGTGATCCTGACCGGCATTGCCAGCATTTCGCTGCTGGTGGGCGGCATTGGCATCATGAACATCATGTTGGTGTCGGTGACTGAGCGCACCCGCGAGATCGGCATTCGCAAGGCACTGGGTGCCAAGGAACGCACCATTCTGTCGCAGTTCGTGGTGGAAGCAGCCACCACCTCGGCCCTCGGCGGCGCACTGGGCATTGCACTGGGCTACATCGTATCCATGGGAGCAAACAAGGTGCTGCCCATGTTCACCAGCGGCACAACGGTCACGGTCAGCCCGTCCTTCAATTCCATCGCAGTGGCCTTTGGCATCTCGGTGGGGATTGGCGTGCTGTTCGGCTACCTGCCCGCAAAGCGCGCAGCGCGGCTCAACCCCATTGAAGCATTGCGCTATGACTGAACTCTTCTCTGCCGGCGTTGCGCCGGACTGCAAAACACCAAGGAAGGGGAATATACCTATGAAAAAACGTCTTTTCGCATGTCTGCTTGCAGCATGCCTGGCTGTGTCCGTGCTGGTGCTTCCGGCATCGGCGGCCAGCCTGAACAACTCGGCCATCCAGACGGCCATTACACTGGGCGCTATGGATACCAGCCAGACCGGCAGTCTGGATGCTGCCGTCACCCGCGGTGCATTTGCCAAGATGCTGGTCTCCTTTTCGGCCTACCGCGAAAGCGCCAGCCAGCAGGGCAATCTGGGCACACTGTATAAGGATGTGCCCGGCAGCTCTCAGTGGGCACCCTATGTGCGCATTGCGGTGCAGCAGGGCTGGATAAACGGCTATACTGATGGTACATTCCGCCCGGATAATACGGTCACGCTGGAAGAAGCCTGCACCGCAGCGCTCAAGCTGCTGGGCTATAAAATGACCGACCTCAACGGCGTGTTCCCGACGGCACAGCTGAACAAGGCGCAGGAACTGGGCCTGCGTAACCAGCTGAACCGCAGCCAGAGCGAGGCCATGAACTATGAGGACTGTGCTTTGCTGTTGTATAACACCCTCACGGCAAACACCGCCTCTGGCAGCGCCTATGGTACCAGCCTGGGCTTTACGGTTTCGAACGGTCAGGTGGACACCTCCACGGTAATGCTCAAGAGCCTGAAGGGACCCTTTGTGGCAGCGGAAGGCACCCAGCTGCCTTTTACGCCGGTGAGCATCTACCGCAACGATAAGGTCTCGGCTTCTGCAGAGCTGAACCGCTACGATGTGTATTATTACAGCGAAAGTCTGCAGACTGTATGGATCTACACCCGCAAAGCAGCAGGCCGCATCACTGCCGTTTCGCCCAGCGCCAGCGCACCCACGGCCGTTACCGTGGCGGGCACCAGCTATCAGCTGGGCAGCACAGCAGTGGCTTCCAAGGTGTCCAGCCTGAACGGCGGCGGCGTGGGCGAAGTGGTCACTCTGCTGCTGGGCATGAACAATGAGGCGGCGGATGTTATTACCGGCGCAGAGGCCGACGAGGTGTTCTACGGCGTGGTGCAGGGCGCAGCCCGCAGCCTTGTGGAAGATAACGGCGCGGATGTGCTGCAGCGCGTGGCTGTCATGTGCACCGATGGTGTTCAGCGCACTGTGAATGTGGACAAAAGCCTGAACTACCCCAAGGGCTGGCTGGTAGAGATCCGCGTAACGCCGGAAGGCGAGTCCGTGAGCGGCATCGAGAACAAGGTCGTTACCGGCAAGGTCAATGCAGATGCAACGGCACTGGGCAGCTATGCCCTTGCCGACGATGTACAGATTCTGGATACAACTGCGGAGGGTGTGGCTGGGACGGTTCGTCCCAGCCGCCTAGCGGGGACAGACCTGAATCTTCTGAATGTCCGCTACTATACGCTGAATGAGAAGGGCGAGATCGACCGCCTGATCCTGAATGATGTCACCGGCGACCTGTGGACCTACGGCGTGCTGGATGATATCAAGAATGTGGCAGTCAACTACTCGGAACTGCAGACGCTGGCCAAAATCATTTCCACCGGCAAGAGCGACAGCACGGATACGCAGGATAAGATCGTGGACGACCTGAAGGATGTTCTGGTGCCCACCACCAGCGAAGTGCTGTGGGGTGTGATCAACGGCGACATCCTCTCCACTCTGTGGCAGAAGATCACAGCCAACACGGATAGCCTGCTCAGCCTTGGTCTGCGGCAGGTGGGCAGCCTTGTAGGTGAACCGTATGCGTCCATCTTCCGCTATATTGGCGGCGGTGCTACCTATGTGTGCTATGTCAATGGTTCGCAGGTAGCTTTCACCACCAACGTCAAATATCCGGTGCTGGTAGGTGGTGTTGCAGCCCGCAGAGAGACGACCGGCAGCGTGCGGACGATGGTCCAGCTCATGCCCATGAAGATCGATCAGGTGGGTGCAGCGTCGGTCATGAGCAACGGCACCCGCTTTGAGATGGCGGACGACGCACAGGTGTATCTGTGGTACAAGGGTCAGTACTACGCCACCAAGCTGACCGAGGTCAACTCGGAGGGCTACTACCTGACCGGCTGGTACGATAACTTTGGCTGTGCTGCGGGCAAGCGCGTGCGTGTGATCGTGGCCGTCAAAAAGGACTGATGGATTATTACAGCGTCCCGCGCCGCATTCTGCGCGGGGCAAGGCAGCTGGTGTATCCGCGCCGCTGCCCGTTTTGTGATCGGGTGCTGGGCAGTGTGCCTGTCTGCCCGGATTGTGCCGCGGAGCTGGAAGAGCTGCGCAGGAAGCCGGGAATGCGGCTGGACGCTTCTCAGCATTATTTAGGGGAACTGACCGGTGCAGCAGCACCGTTCCGGTATGAGGGCTGTGTGCGGCGCGGCATCCTGCATACAAAATACCATGCTGCACCGTGGGCGGCGGTGGAGCTGGGCCTCTGGCTGGCAAAGCTGGCCTTTGGCAGCGAGATGCATATGGCCGGTGCAGAACCGGTGCCGGAGCTTGTGGAAGGCATGTCCCTTGGGTACGACTGCATCGTTCCCGTACCGGCATCCGGCAGAGCGCGCGGCTACAATGTGCCGCAGCTCATGGCGGTGCCGCTGGCCCGCGCACTGGGGATACCGCTGTACCCGAAAGCACTGGGCCGCACTCGTGCAAAGCGGCATCAGGCGGGCCTGCCCTTTGAGCAGCGCCTTGCCAATGTGGCGGGTGCCTTCCGGGTGACGGACACGGAACTTGTGGAGGGCAGAAAGGTGCTTTTGGTAGACGATGTGATCACCACCGGTGCCACGGCAGCAGCCTGCACACAGGCGCTGCTGGCAGCCGGTGCCGAGAGTGTGTTTGCAATTGCACTTGCCACTGTTGAATTTGAAACGTTTCCCGCAAGGGATCAGCCGCTGCAGGAAAACGAGCCGGATTTTTGAAAATTTATTTGCAAAAATCTGGCAGAAAAAGCTTGACAAAACACCCTGAATCAAGTATACTAATTGAGCTGTGAGCGATAACCGCTTGCAGATATCCGGGTGTAGCGCAGTTTTGGTAGCGCGCTTGAATGGGGTTCAAGAGGCCGTGAGTTCGATTCTCGCCACTCGGACCATAAATCCAACGATTTCACGTTAGAAATCGTTGGATTTTTTTGTTTATAGGCTGGCCTCATTTGGTTTTGACCACAATTTTGACCACAATGCCAAAGATTTTATCTGGTCTAATTAGTGTCGCTCTGTCCAATTTTCAGGCCGAAAATGCCTTACTGAACAACTGGATCGCACTCTGCCGAATGGATTCCTGAACATGGAGATAATGCTCAGTCATCTCGGTGTCGGCGTGGCCTACGATGCTCTGGATGGTCTGGATATCCACGCCCAACGCCTGCATCTGCGACACATAGGTGTGGCGGCAGCTGTGCGGCGTGAGCAAGCGGACATCGCCCGCTTCTTCCAGAGATTTGCGGAACACATCTCGGAAATGGGTGGGATTGCAGGGCAAGCCGGTCTTGGGGCTTTCCCAGATGAACTGGTCGGTAGTATCCCGCAGTTTGATGGCACACGGGCGGACATTCAGCGGCACCGGAATATCCCGGATACTGTCTTTGGATTTCGGACTGCCAATGCTGACTGTACCTTTTACGACCTTTACTGCCTGCCGGATGTGAATGACAGAGCCATCTTCTTCAATAAACTGCGGCTCCAAAGCCAGAAGTTCCTGCATTCTCATTCCAGTGCCGAGCAAAAGCCGGATGCTTAAGCCCATGCGGTCATCGGGGAGAACCTTCATTAAGTGGGCGACTTCCGCTGTGGTAAAGGCTTCCTTGCGCTTTGTGGTGCCGGATGCCCGCATCTTTTCAGCAAGCCGGACCGGGTTGCGGCGCACAAGGTCATTGGCTTCTGCCTTTTGAAAGATCTGGTAGAGCATCCCTCGTGCCTTGCTGATGTAAGAATCCGAGCGGCCATCGCGCCGCATCCCTTTCAGGAAGTTTTCAATGTCGATGGGGCGTATGACGGTCAAGGGGCGATGATAAAATCCCTCTTTGAGCATGCCGCATAACCAATGTGCAGTTCTTCCAGAACCGGGAACAGGCTTTCGTACCAGCGGGCCATCATGGAGTAACGGTTCTGGATGGCCGTTACCGGGCAGACTGCGTGTGCTCGGCGGATGGTCTCCTCGGTGGCTTCCGAAAGGCCCCAGTGAGTGATCTTGCCCTCCCGAATCAGGTCAGCCATTACACCGGCCACTTCCTCAATGGGCACCTTGGGGTCAAGCCGATGCTGATAATACAGGTCAATATGGTCGGTGCCCAGCCGCTTGAGGGAGGCATCTACCGATGCACGGATAACTTCCGGGCGGGAATCCGGCATCAGCGGCTTGTTGACTGCCGTACTGGTCATGTCAAAATGGATGCCGAACTTGGTCGCCAGAACGATTTTATCTCGGTAGGGTTTCAGGGCAGCACCCACCAGTTCCTCGTTGTCGTGGGGATTATCCGATGTGCCGTAGACTTCGGCGGTGTCAAAGAACGTATAGCCCATACCCACGGCCTGCGCCAGTAGTTCGGTCATTTCCTTCTTGTTGGCAGGTGCGCCGTAGGCATGGCTCATGCCCATACAGCCCAGACCCACAGCTGAAACGGTCAGGTCATTGCCCAAAGTACGATATTCCATGTTAAGATTCCTCCTTATTTGCAAAAACACTTTCCAGCCATGCGGCGTAATCGTTCACCCAGCCGCCATCCGGGCCAAAGCCGTGGGGCCAGCCATTCAGCACGATGCGTCCGGTGGAAATGCCCATATTCCGAATCACATCATACTGCTGCTGGAATTGGCGGTAGAAGGGGTCCTCCGTGCCGTAAACGTAGAATGTTGGCGGCAGATCACCCTCGGCCAGCCAGTCCGGGTCCATGTTGCCCACGCTGAGCCGCCCATAGAACGAATAGATCATGCCCGCCGCCGAAGCGTGAGCCGGAACAGCATCCAGCGCATCGGGTACATAGCTTTCATCCAGAGCAGTGCCGTCCATTTTTTCGTCATAACAGTTTCCTCACGGTTTCAGGTGTTTTCTTCCCAGAACGCTACGGCATGATCGAGCCAGCCTTCGGCAGAGGTGCCGGTGCCCAAGCCAAAACCGTGGGCAAGGCCCGGAAAGACTTCGATCTCGGCAGGGGTGCCCTGAGAGCGGATGGTTTCAATGCGCCAGCGCATTACGCGTTCGTCTGCGATGTAGTCCCGGTCACCCACACAGGCATAAGTGGGCGGCTCGTTGCCGTAGACTTCCCCCAGCCCGGTGTACTGCATGATGACGGCTCCCGGCTGCGGATACGCCTGTTCACCGAAGGATGCCGTGCCGTAGCTGCCCAGCCACGCCGCCATCCGTGCCCCGGCAGAACCGCCCCAGAGGGAGTAACCGCTGGTGTCTACTTCCAGTTCCTCCGCATGGGTAAAGACAAAGGCAATGGCCCGTGCCAGATCTTCGCAGGCGGTCTGTGCGCCGGGGCGGTAGATGAGCGCGAAAGCGTTGTACTCCTTGCGGGAAAGTTCCAGTGCATGAGGAAAGCTGTCCTGCATGGCCCCCACATACGCAAACGCACCGCCTGCGTTGCAGATGGAAAATTTTGCGCCGGGATTACCCTTGAAGTAGAATAAGCCGGTGTCAGCTTTGTCCGGGTCAGCGGCTTTTTCGTCCTCGGTGTAAATATCGTAAAAGATGGTCTGCCCGTCCGCTGCACGCTGGCGCAGGGTGTTGCAGATGTCCACTGTTTCGTCCGGGTCGATGTTGTTATAGTAGGTAAGATGCAGCTGCTCCAGCGTGTCGCCGCTGTAATAAGAGCGTTCCACAGGGAAGATCAGCCGCCCATAATCACCGAAAACCGGGTCATTCCGTACGGTTTCGATGGGCGTGGTGCGGGTATAAGTTTGGGTGGTCGTTTGCATGGAATCCTTTCTTTCCGGGGTGGAGGAACTGGGTGCAGCACCTGCCCGGCAGCCTGCCAGAAGCAGCCCTGCACCCGCCAGAAGTTTTGTGAATTGCCGTCGGTTCAAAATTTCTCTCCTATCACTTGTGTTTGGAAACGATCCAGTTCAGAATATCGGCATCATCAAAGACAACATTTGCGGCAGCATGGTAGACGTGAAGTCCCTGCGCATCGAAAAAGGCGTTGTCCGGGGTCTGCATTTGCAGCACGGTGTCGATTTGTTCATCCGTCCAGCCTGCGGCGGCGTAAGCATCGTGCAGACCGTTGTAGGCATCCCGTGCTTTCTGCACACCGTAGTATTCATCGCCCTGCGCCATGTAGATGTAGACCGCCACGCCGTTTTCTGCAATGGACGCAAAACCGCCGTCCCACTGGGATGCTCCATGCAGATAAGCTGCATACAGATCAGGCCGCATGGCAATTGCCCGCGACATGGTTTCGCCGCCAGCCGAGTAGCCTGCGGCGTAAATGCGGGCGGTATCTACGGCAAAGTGATTGATGAAATACTCCGTCAGAGCGATGGCCTGCCGCGCCGAAGTGTCGCCCCAGTCGGTGAGCTGGGCAGACACTACGATCATATCCTGTCCAAGGTTCGTCCAGCTGGTGAACCCCGTCCAGTCCAGATTGCTGCCGGAGGAAGATTCCCCGAACCACATCATGTTATAGCCGGGCATGACCACCATCATGGGGTACTTCCGGGTGGGGTCGTAATCCTCCGGCAGGTAGTAGCTGTAATGGATGAGCCCCTCAGTGCTGTCCAATGTCTGCTCCCGGACAAGCCCAGTCTGGATGTTTCCGGTTTCCGAAGAAGCACTCTCCGAAACAGCCGAATCCACTTCGGACGAGGTCGTGATGGATGTGCTGGCCGAAACCGAAGAAACCGTATTGACTGGCACAGAGGATGCCGCCCCGGTGCAGGCGGATAATAAAACGGTCAAAGCGGTGGAAACCGCGAAAATCACGCTGCGCATAAAATCACCTCGCAAAAATCAGGGAAATGGGAAAGCCGGGACGTTTCCGTCCCGGCTTTCCCTGCAACAAAGAAGGAGGAATATGGAACACTTCCTCAATGATGGAAATTTGTGAAGATAGCAGGTTCTTTTTCGGGCAGGCCGATCTGTTGCTTGCCTATCTGGATACTCTTCATCAAAAAGGCCATGTTGCGGCCAAGGGTGCGCATGGTCTGCAAGCCCTCGGCATCTTTCTTGACCTCCTCGGCAGAGCCGCCGTAGACCATGTTCCAATACTGGCTGCTGGCCACTGGCATCCCACACATGGTAAAATATTTGTTCAGCACATCGTAGGAAGCAGTGTTGCCGCCGCGCCGACAGGTCACGACCGAAGCACCCACTTTCATGGTCTTGTCGATGTTCAGGGTACTGAAGAACAGGCGGTCCATAAAGGAGATCGCGCCGCCTGCCGGGGAACCAAAGTACACCGGTGCGCCAATGACAAAGGCATCGGCTTCAGCCAACTTGGGGGCTACTTCGTTGACAATATCATCAAAGACGCACTTGTTGGAGCCGGTGCTGTGGCAGCGGCGGCAGGCGATGCAGCCCCGGATGTCCTTGTTGCCCACATGGACGATCTCGGTTTCAATGCCCTCGGCTTCCAGCGTATTTGCCAGTTCGGTCAGGGCCGTAAAGGTGCAGCCGTTGGGCCGCGGACTGCCGTTGATGAGCAATGCTTTCATACAAACATTCTCCTTTTGATACTCTCTTTTGCGTTTGAATTACTTCAGCTTTGCGCCATCGGCAAACGCATTGCCGACCCGCTGGCCCAGCGGATAGTAGCCGTGATGGATGGGGTCATAGGTGATGGGGACAAATTTGGTGAGGTCAAGTTCGCCATCCTCGCCCAGAATGCTTTCGTCCATGCTGACGTTCTTGATCTCGCCGAGGTACAGGCTTCCTTCGATGACATCCAGCAGCTCACACTCCAGCGTCAGCGGCAGTTCATTGATGATGGGCGCATTGACAAAATCACTTTTTGTGGTGGTAAAACCGGCTTTTTCCATTTTATCCGGGGCATTGTGTGCGGAAACCATGCCCACATAATCGCAGGCGGTCAGGTGCTTCACATCGCCCACCGAAACGGTAAACGCACGGTTCAGCTGAATGTTATCCGTGGTTTTGTGGCTGCTCAGGTCAATGATGATCTTGTTGGCACCAGCTACACCGCCCCATGCGGCATTCATGGCATTGGCGTTGCCATTTTCATCGTAGGTGCCGATAATCATGACCGGCTGGGGATACAGATACGGCTTTGCGCCGAAATTTTTACGCATCGTGATTTACTCCTTTATTTAATACTCGTAATCCGGGGCGAGTAGCTTCAAAAGCGCTGCATCGTGGTGATAGACCAGCTGAGAGGTGGTGTCCAGCAGCATGGTCGCTCCGCCTTCGCGGGTGTAAGGTTCCCAAGTTGGCAGAGAGTCTGCGCTGGGAACGCCACTTCGTGCAAAATTGACCCAGATGGAGCTGAACAGGTCGTTCATAGCGGAAACGTCCGAGTGGCGGAAAATATAGGGAATCTCTGCACCGTGGTTCGAGCTGCCGTAGGTCAACAGATAGGCATAGACCGGCGCGCCGTTCTGATCCGCTTTGTGGCTCATCGTTTTGAGGATGGGCAAGCGAATCAGGGTATCCACATGGTCAGCGGTCAGGTCGGTTTTGTCCGGGTAGGCCGTTTTCAGGACCGCAGAAAGCGCATCGGTATCCACACCGTCCGTCGAAGTGCGGTAGAAGCCGGTCCACTCGTTCAGGTTGCTGCCAATGAGCAGGGGAATGTCCTGCCCAGCATCGGCAAAGTTTGTTTCGGTGACGGGGCTGGTGGGCAGAAAATCGCCATCCACCACCGGCTCCCACTCCATCTGGTAGCCATCGGTAAGCGGTGCCGGGATCTGGAATTCCTGCGCCGTTGCGTCCAGCGCCTTGGTGGCGGCGGATTGCAGTTTGTCCACGGCAACGATCTGGAGCTGCTCGATGTTTTCAGGGGCAATGTTCAGTTCTGCCAGCAGGTTTTCGGCCAGCCGGGTGCTGGCTTCCTGCGAAGTGAAATTGACGCCCACAGTCTCCGTGACGCCGCTTTCCACGATACCCTTGTGGAAGAGGCCGACGGCATAAGGCGTGGACATGAGTCCCAGCACCTTGGCACCGCCGCCGGACTGACCGAACACGGTCACGTTGTCCGGGTCACCGCCAAATACTTCGATGTTCTGCTGGATCCATTCCAATGCGGCGATGATATCCCACATGCCGACATTGGCGGAATCCTTGTACTTCTCGTCATAGGCAGAAAGGTCGAGGTAACCGAACACGTTCAGCCGGTGGTTGACGCTCACCACGACGACGTCTCCATTTTTTGCAAGCGCTTCGCCGTCGTAGCTGGAATCATTCGCCGTGCCGGTGGAGAAACCGCCGCCGTGGAGCCAGACCAGCACCGGGCGCAGACCGCCGTCGTTCAGGCCGGGGGTCCAGATGTTCAGGTTCTGGCAGTTGTTGTCCGTGCCGTCCTGATTGCCCGCGCCAAAGCCCAGCATCGAGCCTTGGGGGGACATCGGCCCGTAGCTGTCCGCCTTGAGGACACCTTCCCATGGAGTGACCGGCCCGGCGGTCACAAAGCGTTCGGCTGCCTCGGCATAGGGGACACCCAGATAGCGGTAAATGCCATCGTTGATCGTGCCCTGAAGCTGGCCTTCTGCCACGGTGACGATCTCACCGTCCTCGCCGGGGCCGGGGGTCGTATCCGGGGTGAAGCGGCTGCGGATGTAGGCCGCGCCGCCGACGCCGCCCGCCACAAGAACGCCGCCGGTCACGCCGAGGATCGTCAGAAACTTACGCCGGGAAATCTTTTTCTTTTTCATGGGAAGATACTCCTTTTAGATTTTACAAATTCAGCCCTGCGATCCAGCTTGCAATATCGCTCTCACTGCTGCCGCGGCTGAACCGCTGGCCGTCCAGCCAAGTGCCGGCGTCCGCTAATTCTGCCAGCAGATCACCGCTCTGGCCGATGCCGGAGGAAACCGAAGTGCAGAACGGAACAACATTTTTGCCGGAGAAATCGTTGGCGGCAACAAAGCTGCTCATGGGCCATGCGGCAATGCCCCACCAGATGGGGTAGCCGATGAACACGGTGTCGTAATCGTCCCAGCCGTCCACATCGGTGCTTTCCAAAGCCACAGCACGAAGGCCCTCGTCGTTGTGTTCACGGGAAACGCGGCTGTCATTGTTCGTCCAAGTCAGGTCATCGGAGGTATAGGGGTCGGACGGAACGACTTCAAACAGGTCAGCACCCACGGTGTCGGCGATGGTTTGCGCCACACCTTCCGTCGTGCCGGTGGCGGAGAAATACACCACCAGCGTTTTGCCCGTAGTCGTTACCGTGCTGGTAGCTTCCGAAGAAGCAGCCGCACTGGATGCGGCTTCACTGGAAGCGGCAACAGACGATGCCGCCGAGGGAGCCACAGAAGAACTGCTCACACTGCTAGCGGAATTGCCGGAGCAGGAAGCCAGCAGCAGGGCGGCAGCAGATGCGCCAGCAACCTGCAAAAACTGGCGGCGGGAAATTTTATTCTTCATACGAAACACGCCTCTGTCTATGTAAAATGCCGGGAATCTCAGAGAACCGCTCATGCCAGTGCGCGGCTCTCCAGCCACTGATAAATGTGATCAGCGATCTCTTTGTTGTTCAGCTCTTGGAACATGAAGTGGGAGTTGCCGGTGATGCCGATTTTCGGCAGATCGACCACAGTGCAGTCACCGCCATCGGCATTGTACTGGGCGGCAAAGGCCAGTGCGCCGTCCCGTACCTGCCGCCAGAAGCCGGTGGACATGATATCTTCCGGGCCGTTGTCGATGTAATCGCCAAAGTAGATAGCGATTGGAATCCCTGCGCTCAGCAGTTTCGTGTACTGCTCCGAGCCGATGGCAGGGGTTCCGCCCGGCTCAATGGCAACAATGGCGGCAATGTTGTCGGCGGGCACATTCCAGCCGACTGCACCGCCCTGCGAGTGGGTGACGAAAATGGACTTGTGGCCGGTCAGGGTCTGCACGTCCTTCATCACCTCGCCCAGTGCGGCGGCAGCAACTGCCTGATCGAAGTTGCCGGTGTTGGGGGTCATCTGGCGGAAGAACTGATTCTGTGCAGCATCGCCCTCCGGGAACTGGGAGCCTTCGTACCGTTCCGGGGCAACGCGGCCAATGCGGAAGTGGGTGTACCATGCCTGATCGCCGGGCTTGTAGTCCTTGGAGTCGGCAGACCAAGTATCGAGGAAACCGTCCGTGCTCATCTGGGCGGTACTGCCAGCCTCACCACGGCGGGGCTGGTCTACCAAGAACGCAGAGTAGCCGTTGCGCAGAAACAGATCGGCCCAGCCCTGACGGCCGTCCGGGGTGGTTATCCAGCCCATGCGGGACTGTCCATAGCCGTGCAGATAAACCATCGGCCAACCGTTGCTGTCTGCCGGGATTTGATACAGAACATTAGCGTGATCCACATGAGCGGTGTTGCCTGCACGGGTAGTGTCCAGCCAGTTGATGGTGGCATCATAAGTGCCTGCCACCGGTGCCGTGACCGTGCCGCCGGAGGAGAACATTCCTTGCTTGGCAATCGTCAGCGGGCCGTCCGGGTTCAGGCTGTTCTTTACCCAGCGGCTTACCTTGCCGTTTGTCTCGTCAATGGAAACAGGAGCCGCTGCACCCGTCAGTGCGGAAGCGGCTGCACCACCCACCATGGTGGCGGCAAGAACTTTCAGAAAACTTTTGCGCGTGATCTTATTCATCTTCATTTATCCTTTCATCTGGTTCATTTTCCGCAAAAAACTCTCTGCACCCAGCTGCAAACTGCTTGAAATTTACTTCTGATCGTCCACGGGAGGAAACATGGTGGCGAATGCCGCCAGCTTATCCTCCGTGACCTCATAATACCGTTTATCCTTGTTCAGTGCAGAAATCTCCTGCATTTCTGCATCGGTCAGCGCAAAATCGAACACATCAAAGTTGTCGTGGATGTGGGCCGGGTTCTTGGAGCCGGGAATGACCACATTGCCTGCCTGAATGTGCCAGCGCAGAATAATTTGCACGTTGCTCTTGCCGTACTTTGCTGCAAGGCGGGTGAACAACGGCTCTTCCAGCAGGCCCTTGTCAGCGTGGCCCAGCGGATACCATGCCTGAATCACCATGCCATTCTCGGCGAGGAAGGCTTTCAGTTCTTTCTGCTGGGCGTAGGGGTGAACTTCGGTCTGGAGGATGGTGGGCTTGACTTCGCAGATGCTCAGAATTTCTTTGATCTGCTCCTCGTTGAAGTTGGACAGACCGATGGCACGGACTTTGCCCTCCTTGTAAGCCTTTTCCATCAGGCGATAACCGGCAACGTAATCACCGGCAGGCTGGTGAATGAGCAGCAGGTCGATGTAGTCGGTGTCCAGACGTGCCAGCGTCTTGTCCACAGCATCGGCATCGGTGTAGAAGGTCGGCCACAGCTTGGTTTCGAGGAAAATTTCCTCCCGCAGCAGACCGGACTTCTTCATGGCGCGGCCCACGGCTTTTTCGTTGCAGTAGGCGTTGGCGGTGTCGATGAGCCGTGCGCCTTCTTTCAGCGCACTCAGCACGGCAGTTTCAGCTTCGTCCGGGGTCAAAAGAAATGTGCCAATACCGGCCATGGGCATTTTCACGCCGTTATTGAGAGTTGCGTATTCCATAAAAGATTCCTCCTTAAATGTTCTTTCCAAGTTTCGTGGCTTCGTTTTTATTGGTCGCCATGCTCCTTATTTCAGTTTTTGATATTCTTCTTCACTCACTGGTTCACACCACTGACTGCGGCAGTTTTCTCCAGGTACTTCCACAGCCAGATGGGAGAACCAGCTGTCCGGCGCAGCGCCGTGCCAGTGCTTTACACCGGGCATAATGTTGATCACATCGCCGGGGTGCAGCTCCTGCGGCTCTTTGCCCCATTCCTGATAGTAACCCCGGCCTGCCACGCAGACGAGGATCTGTCCGCCGCCTTTGTCCGCCTCGTGGATATGCCAGTTGTTGCGGCAGCCGGGTTCAAAGGTCACATTGAAGATTTTGACCTGCTCCGTGGAGACTGGCGCAAGATAGCTCTGCCCGCTGAAATACTGTGCAAAGCCGTCATTGGGCGCGCCGATGGGGAAGACCATACTGTTCTGGTGCAGCTGCTTTTCATCAGTGTTTTCCGCATCTGCCCAGATGTCCTTTGCCATTCGGAATGCCGCCCAAGCCTTGGGCCAACCCGCATAAAACGCAGCGTGCGTCAGGATTTCCGCAATTTCACTGCGGGTAATTCCGTTTTCCTTGGCCATTTGCAGATGATGTCCGAAAGAGGTATCCGTCAGCCCCTGCGCCATCAGTGCTGTCACGGTGATGAGGGAACGGTCGCGTGCAGAAAGCTCGCTTTCCCGGCTCCAAACCTCACCGAAAAGAACATCATCATTGAGCTGCGCGAACTTCGGCGCAAATTCACCAAGCACATCTCTGCCTGCTGTGATTTTCTTCATGGTCACCTGCACTCCTTCAAAATTTCGTAAATCTCGTCATGGCTCAGCTTCTTGCAGCAGCCGCCGGTCAGCACGGTAGAATCGGCCACAGCCTTGAGGTCGGTGCCGGCAGGGATGCCCAGTTCTGCAAAGGTGGTGGGCATCCCGATCTCCTTGATGAAGGCCGCCAGAGCCTCCACGCCAGCCTGTGCCAGTTTCAGCTCGGATTTGCCCGCCGGGTCGATGCCCCAGACGTTCTGTGCAAAGCGGGCGAACCGTGCGGTGTTGGCCGGGAGCAGGTGACGGTACAGCACCGGGTGAATGACCGCCAGACCAGCACCGTGGTTGCAGTTGGTGTAGGCACCCAGCTGATGCTCGATCATGTGACACTGGAAGTCGGTGACCTTGCCGATTTTCAGGATGCCGTTTTCGGCCATAGCCGAAGCCCATGCCAGCTCGCTGCGGGCCTCGTAGTTGTCCTTGTCGGTCAACAAGACGCGGATGTTGCGGATGACGCTGCGCATGACGGCTTCGTTGATGTCATCGGAGAGGTTGTTCTCGTCCGGCTTGCCGAAGTAAGTTTCCATCGCGTGGCTCAGGGTGTCGAACGCACCGGAAATGACCTGCTTCATGGAAACGGACAACGTGTAGGTGGGGTCGAGGAAAGCAAAGTCGGCCTGTGCACCCCACAGGGCCCCCTTAATCTTCTTTTCCTCATGGGTGATGACCGCGCCGTTGTTCATCTCGGAGCCGGTACCGAACACCGTGACGATGGTGCCCAGCGGGATGAACGCAGTGGGACGAGTATGCTTGGTGTTTTCCAGCTCCCACAAATCTTCGTCCACCTTGGCCTGTGCGGACACCACCTTGCAGCAGTCGGACACGGAACCGCCGCCCACGGCAAGGATCAAATCCACATGGTTCTCACGGGCCAGCTTTGCACCCTCCTGCACCTTGGCGTAGGTGGGATTGGGCATGATGCCGGGAAACTCCACGATGCGCTTACCCTCGGCGTTCAGAATACCGACGATTTCATCATAGACACCATTGTGCTTGATAGAACCGCCGCCGTAGGCCAGCATCACGGTATCGCCGTAGTGCTCCAGCAGACAGCCCAGATATTCCTTCACGCCACCCTTGCCGAAATAAACCTTGGTCTTGTTTTCAAACAGAAAATTGTTCATAGCCGTTACACTCCTTTATATAAAACTGGGAAATCAGACGTTTTTGCCCATCTCGTAGGCTTCCTTCATGGCCGGGGAGGACATCACCTCGCCGGGCCGATATACGCCGGTGCCGTAGATGACCCCCTTTTCCTTGGCACCATTCAGGCAGGCGGTAAAGCCCCGGAAACACTCCAAGGTGCAGGCCATGGCAGCACGGTTATCGTCCGCGCAGGTCATGATGAAATAGAACTCCTTGTTCGGAATGTTCGTCCACCGGGCAAGGCTGCGGTCGATGATGATCTTCATCTGTGCATCAATGGAGTAGAAGTACACTGGGCTTGCCATCACGATAACATCTGCCGCCTGCATTGCGTCCAGAATTTCGCTCATGTCATCGTTCAGGGCACACTTGCCGCCGTGGTCGCGGCAGTAATAGCAGGCATTGCAGGGCACAATCTTCTTGCTGCGCACGAAGATCTTTTGCACTTCGTTGCCGCTCTCCTGCGCACCACGCATAAACTCACTGCACAGCAGGTCGGAGTTGCCGTCCTTGCGGGGACTGCCGGACAAAATCAAGACTTTCTTCATCGGTCGTTCCTCCTTTGAGGTACTCTCTTTTTCTGGTTCCAGTATAGCGCAAGTCTGCATTTCCCGGAATCTCCACTTTGTTCACTTGTTTGAACTCAAAGGTTCAAACAACCCGCTTGACCCCCTGATTGTAACACTTAGAGTCAGCTTTAGGTCAAGTGCATCTTTTGTAAAAATTAGAGGGAGTAAATTCCATAAACTGTTCTCCTTATTTTACCTGTTCATAATCTTCATTGCTGACAGCCTCGCACCATTCGGTATGGGTATTTTCTCCTGGCACTTCCACCGCAAGATGAGAGAACCAACTATCCGGGGCTGCTCCGTGCCAATGCTTCACGCCTGCCGGGATATTGACGACATCACCCACCGTCATCTTCTAAGATGACAATTTCTTTGTCATCTCGCTTCGCTCGAATCTTATAGCTAAAGCATTTCTACTCCACCAGCGGAGCTGGTGGTTGTCGCTCGCTCAAGCTACCCAAAGCAAAAAAGTGCTGTCCGGAAACCGGACAGCACTCCTTATCAGATAGACAGATTCAATTCAAGGTTACAGGCCCAGCTCGGCAACAGCAGTTTCCGCTGCAATGTGGCCTGCTGCGGTGTAGAAGCCCAGCGAGAAGCCGCCAAAGTAGTAATCACCAAACAGGCGGGCCGTAGACATTTCACCCACTGCAAACAGGTTGTCGATCACATCGCCGTTCTCGTTCAGTACCTGGAAGTTATCATTGGTGACACAGCCGCCAATGGTGCCCCAGGAAGCAGGGTAGACACGCACCGCATACAGCGGGCCGTCCTCATACGCGATCAGATGGCTTGCATCCTTGCCGAACGCATCATCCACACCATTCTTGCACATTTCCTGATAATGGTCGAAGGTCGCGCGGAGGGTATCTGCATCCACATCCATCTTCTTGGCCAGTTCCTCCAGCGTATCGGCCTTGACAACGATGGTATTGTCGTCACGTTCCACCAGCTTCTGAACATCCGACAGGAAATAGTCTGCCATCTTGCTTTCGTCAAAGATCGCATAGTAGGCGGAACTTGCCTGACGCAGCATCTGCTTGTTGAAGTACATCTGATTGTAGGGGGATTCGTTGGCCACGCGCTCGCCATCGGCGTTCACCACCAGCTCATTCTGCTGGGTGGGACTGTTGGCATAAGTGTAGGCAAACACAGGGGAAACATCCGGGTAAGCAGACTTGATATAAGGGCCTACATCCATCTGCGCGCCAATTTCCTCCATCATGTTGAAGCCGTCACCGGTAGAAGAAACCGCAGCTTCGTCATAGAAGTCAATGGTCTCCAGTTCAGGGTTGGCTTCCACCATGCGATCCCAATCATGGGATGCGCCGCCGGTAGCAACGATCACCTTGTCGGCGTAAATTTTGTAGCTGCCGCTGCGGTTGGAAACTTCCATACCAGCGGCCTTGCCATCCTCCATGAGAATATGCTCCCCCTTGGTATTCAGGAGAACAGTGACACCCTCTTTTTCCAGCAGCTTGGTCAGAGAATCGGTGAACACTGCACCATTGCCGCCAAAGTTAGTGCGGACGTAATCGCCGCGGTCAGTGGAGGTATGTTCCAGACCGAAATCATTGGTCAACCAGTCAATGGCACGGCCAGTTTCCGGCAGCATCTTTTCGATAAAATCATAATCCGGCTGACGCTCGCTGGTCTCGTTCACTTCCTTGAAGTAGTCCAGTGTACGCTGCAGGTCATCGTTTTCATCCACGGTTTCTGCACCTACTGTGCCCAGACCGCCGCCTGCCAGCAGCAGGTTGCCGCCCAGAAAACTCATCTTGTCGATCAGGATAACATCCGCACCCTTTTCGGCAGCGGCAAGGGCTGAGATCATACCGGCCATACCGCCGCCCACGACCACAACATTGGTAGTCAGATCATCCGTAGCCATCGGCTCATAGTTCACAGGAACCGCACGCAGTGCATCCAGATCAACACCGGATTTACCCAGTGCATCGGCCACAGCATTGATGATGCCGCGGCTGGTCATGGTAGCACCGGCAACGGCATCCACGCCCAGCGATTGGCTCTGGATGATGCTGTCAGGAATCTGCTCAACTGCACGATCCGAGATACCGGCGGTGTCCGGGTTCTCGGTCACATCAATGGACAAGATCTCCTTGTCGCTGACGGTAACATTGACCGTGACGACACCGGCGCGGCCATTGGCTTCGCCGGTATAGGTGCCAGCGGTGTAAGAAATTTCGCCACTGGAAGCGTCCAGAACACCGGCCTGCGTCAGAGCATCCTTGACAGCATTCAGGATAGCAGTGCTGGTAATCGTGGCACCAGTCACGCCATCCACGCCATCAATGCCGCCTGCATCCAGAATGGCCTTTGTCATAGGCTCCACAGCCTGACCGCCAACGGTGGGGGTCTCGTCCTCGGCCGACACTTCCAGACCAACGACCTTGCCACTCTCGTCCACGGTGACGTTGGCAGTCACTTCGCCGCCGAATCCCTGACTATGGCCAACATACACGTTAGTTGCAGAGGACGTTGAAGCCGACTGCGTGGAAGAACAGCCAGCAGCGACCGACAACATCAGTGCCGCAGCAAGAACACCTGCAACGGCTCTTTTCATCTTTCTCATGCTTTCACTCCTTCATCATTGTTATCTATCCGACAAAGTTAGTATACTTGTATAAAGCAGGCATGAGAAGACACTTTTAACTTGTAATGTAATAAGCTTAAGGTTTAAACCACTTAATCTTCCCTGATTTCAAATACTGAAATTTTGTGGCATCCCTCAAAAGCAAAACGCCATGCAGTTCTCAGCGACCGCACGGCGTTTTACAAGGAGAAAAAACTTACAGACTGTTTTTCCGATACCGCATAAACGCGGTTGTTGCAAGGAACAACGATGTAACTGTAATTGCTGTCACAATCCAATAGGCCGGAACATAACTGCCTACAGCGTCTGCAATGATACCCGGAATCGTATTAAATGCGATTGAGCCAATCATTGTAAAGCTTTGTAAATTCTTGGTTGTGCGTCCAAATCTTTTTTCGGACGAAACGCTCTTTGCAATAGCAGACAGGCCTACGGTAGAAAGTGCCATACCGAGATTGATGAACACGACCGACAAAACGGCCAGAACCATACTTTTGCGGCCTGCCATGCAACACAGTAGCCAGCCTGCAATCAGGAAGCAGTAGAACAACTTGGTCGTACTGCTTGTGCCAGCCTTGTCCGCAATTGCTCCGAACAGGCATTTTCCGGCAATCATCAACGCACCGCCCAGAGATAGGATGCTGGAAACCTGAAATTCCGAGAATCCGGCGTTGATATACAGAACCGAAATGTGCTGATATCCGCCGCCGGTTACTGCGCCCAACATCAAAATACCGACCAGCATACACCACATTGTTTTGGAGTCGGCATCTTTCTGATTATTCAGAATGCCAGCTTTTTTGCTGGAGTTCTGCCGACCGAAAGCCGTCATGCCGAGCTGCTGCGGACGATCACGCAGCAGAAGATAGACAAGCACGGCAATAACAGCCATCAGAATCGCCATTATGCGGAATACGCCTGGCAAGGAATATTTTCCAAGCAGAATTGCCAAAATCATGGGAATCGTAATGGATGCAACGCCCGTTCCAGCTGCACATAGTCCCAGTGCAAGGGCTGTATGTTCCGCAAACCAAGAATTGATGACAATGGAGATTGGCACCATACCGGCCAGTGCATAAACAACACCTCCCAGCAGTGCACCACATACAAATCCTGCATATCCTGTAGAAAAGCTGTAGATCAGATAATCCACAGCCGCTCCTGCTAATGCCAGTGCAAGGCCGACACGGTAGGAGAAGTGCTTGTAATATGGTTCCAGCAAAACGGATGTAACAATCAGTGACACCAGACAGATGATCGTAAAAATACTCGAACCCTGTGTTTGCGTCAGCCCACCATAATCAATGATATACGGTAAGTATGCAGTGATCGACCCAGCTACTGCACCCACACAGAACATGGAAAGCACACCGCACAGGCAGATTACAAAGGCGTAGGGAAACCGTTCCTTTTTTGTTTCACTCAAAGTACTTCACCGTTGCTTTCAATTACCTTCTTATACCAATAGAACGATTTCTTCCGACTGCGTTTCAATGTGCCGGTATCATTATCCAGCTTATCAACATAGATGAAACCGTAACGCTTGCGCATCTCTCCCGTGGATGCAGAAATCAGGTCGATTGGTCCCCACATGGTAAAGCCCATCAGGTCAACGCCGTCATGCACTACGGCATCCTTCATAGCTTCGATGTGCTTTTTGAGATAGTCAATACGATAATCATCGTTTACACTTCCGTCTGGCTGACGAGTATCAATGGCTCCAAGGCCATTTTCTGCAATTAGGATCGGTTTTTGATACCGGTCATAGACCTGATCTAACGCAATACGAAGCCCCATCGGATCGATTGCCCAGCCCCAATCGGTCGCTTTCAGATACGGATTTTTAACGCCAAGGGTTTCTTTCAGCGGAGAATCCGGTGCTACCCACGGTGCATTTGGGTCGATGCTGACCGTGGTGCTGCGGTAGTAGCTAAAACTGATGAAATCAACTGTTCCCCGGGACAAATCAGCTTTGTCCTGCTCTGTAAGATCGATTTTGATTCCCTCTCGTTCATACCGGCAAAGCTGGTAGCTTGGGTAATAGCCGCGTGCCTGAACGTCTGTGAAGAAGTAACATTTCTGTGCCCGTTCCCATGCCTTATGTACATTGGCCGGGTTGCAGTCCGCAGGATAAACCACGGCCTGACTGATTGCTACCATGCAGCCAAGTTTGTTTTCAGGGTCAATCTCGTGAGCCAGCTTTACAGCTTTTGCCGAAGCCACCAGTTGATAGTGTGCTGCCGGAAGCATCACAGTTGGATCACAGGAGGTCACACCTGCCCCAAGCCAGCCGGTCACATTCATGCTGTTAATTTCATTAAAAGTAATCCAGTACTTCACCTTGCCCTTATAGCGGCGGAACAGAACTTCAGCGTAGCGTAGGTAACAGTCAATGGTGCGGCGATCCCGCCATGCACCCCATTTATTCACCAGTCCGAGGGGCATTTCATAATGGCTGATGGTTACAATCGGCTCAATGCCCTGTTTTCTGCACTCGTCAAAAACGGCATCATAGAAAGCAAGACCTTTTTCGTTGGGAGTCAGCTCATCTCCATTAGGGAAAATGCGGCTCCATGCAACGGACATCCGGTAAGCCTTGAATCCCATTTCTGCAAAGAGTGCAATGTCCTCTTTGTAATGGTGATAAAAGTCGATACCCTCATGGTTCGGATACCACACATCCGGCAGTACAGCAAAAGAAGCTCCATCGGGCAGATCGTGCAGGTCGGTCATCGAAATCTTACCGGTCACGCCATTACTTCCGCAGTATGTCAGGTAGCGCGGTTCGGTAGCAGTGCCGCCCGTCAGAACATCGTCCGTTGACGGACCACGTCCATCCTGATCCCATGCACCTTCCAGCTGATTCGCTGCGGTGGCTCCGCCCCACAGGAAGTCCTCTCTGAAACCATGTCTGATCTGCTTCATATTGTTCTCCTTTTATTCTTCCACAGCGGCCTTTTCCGCAACGGGTTCGTCCTTGTAGGTGATGAAGGTAATTGCAAACGAGACCACCATGCCAACGAGGATTGCCACAATAGACCAGCCCACGTCGTAGAAACTCTGGGTTTCCGGGTTCAGGTAGGTTGCCAGAGCAAAAATGCCCAGACCTCCCATAGAATAACGCTTCACGCCCAGTGCACCCATTATGGCCCCGCTGACGGCAGAAGCCAAACAGGAAATTACAAAGGGTTTTTTCTTAGGAAGGGTAACGCCGTAGATCGCAGTCTCCGTAATACCGAATAGACCGGAAATAACTGCAGGCAGTGCGACTTTCTTCAGCTTCTCATCTTTGGACTTCAGATACACAGCCAGAACAGTCGCAGTCTGAACAAAAGCAGCAGGCATTGCAGTCGGGATGATATTATCATAGCCAACAGCTGCCATACTGGTCAGTGCCAGCGGAGTCAGGCCCCAGTGCAGACCGAAGATAACAAAGACCTGGAACATGCCGCCGAGGATCGCACCTGCAAGCAGGCCGCTCACGCCGAAGACCGTGTTGAAGAGCTGAGTGATGAGGGCGCAGAGGATGCCGGTGATGGGTCCGATCACAAGGAAGGTGACCGGAACAATGATGATCAGAGTGAACAGCGGAACGAAGAACATCTTCACAACGTCCGGAATGATCTTCTGAAGGAGCTTTTCCATTTTAACAGCAAAGAACACTGCCACAATGATGGGAACGACCGTAGAGGTGTAGCCGCCGGAAGGCAGCAGGACAGGGATCTTGAGGAAGGTGGTGTAATACGGCGTTGCAAAGATCGTACCCTCAAATGCGGTACCCAGTGCTTCCATACCGCTCAGATCGACGATAGCCGGATAGCACATCGAGCAGCCGATGGAAATGCCGATGAACTTGTTGCCGCCCATCTTTTCGGCTGCCGTCATACCAAGGATGATGGGCAGGAAGTAGAAAAAGCTTGTGCCGACTGCGTTCAGAATGACATAAGTTCCGTCCGTCGCGCTCAGCAATCCGAAGAAGCTTGCAACTGCCAGCAGGCCTCGTATGATGCCAACACCGGACAAAACACCCAACACCGGAAGGAATGTACCGGAAATCAAGTCAATCAGTGCGGCACCCGGAGAAAGCTTTTTGTCCGCAGGCTGCTCTGCCAAAGCTTTTTCGCCGCTGAAATGACCGACCTGACACACTGCGTCATAAACAGCGGCCACCTGATTGCCAATGACGATCTGGTACTGACCACCGGACTGTATTACTGCTGCAACGCCATCTGTTGCTTTCAGGATATCTGTATTCGCTTTACTCTCATCCTGAAGCTTGAAGCGCAGACGGGTAACGCAGTGGGTGACAGAGATAACGTTTGATTTGCCGCCAATATTCTGGATAATGATGCGGGCCAGACCATCATACTTACTTGCCATGATTGCTCTCCTTTTAATTTGAATTTCGTTTTTCACATTCCAGCAGCTGCTTTTTGTGACTTTATTATAATATTTTTTTTCAAATTGCAGAATATCTGTTTTGTTCATCAGTCAAAACCTTTGGGTTTTGACTGATGAACAAAACTAAAAGGACGGACACAGTTTGCGTCCGTCCTTTTAACCGATTAGCATTATTGCGTTGCATTCAATGCCGTTTTCATGGCTTTTACAAACTGCATAACAGCCGGAGCCGGTTTTTCTGCATGAAGTAAGCCATATGGCACCTTATAGTCCCAGTTGACATCCAGCATCTTCATCATGGGGTGAACATTTTTCCATGCACGGATTCCGATTAGAACTGATTTATCACTTTCACAGCGGTTGAACACTTCCATATCATAAAAATCGAAGTCTACAATATGAACCTGTGGATGTTCCAGGGTTAGATAATCTCTCAGGCCATCCATGTCGGTATTCCATCCGCGTTGCATCATTAGAAGATCTCGTCCATAAATATCTTCAATTTCCAAAATTTTCTTTGATGCCAACGGATGATACAGAGAAACCGCACAGCATAGTGGCTCCATGCTCAGCCGTGTCCCCGCACACTGTCGCTGCTTCAGAAAAGTATCATCGAAGATACCACCGAGCACATCAATGTTTTGACCTAGATTTTTAAGGATGTTTTTGGCATTTGCTGGTGTGTTGGAAAACGGGATCATCTGAAATCGGATATCCGGGCACCTTCTCTGTATTTCCGGCCAGACATCGACAAGCGGCTGAGGTGTCATAGGCGATACTCCAATGCGAACGGTCTTCTCGGCAGGAGAGGTTGCGTTTCGGGCACGTTCCAGAGATGCAGCGCAGTAGGTTATTAGATAAGAGGTATCTTTGTACAGTGACTGCCCAGCTGGGGTCAGTTTCAGTCCCCGGTGTGTGCGCACAAATAAAGTAAGTCCAAGATCTTCTTCCAGAAGGTTGATTTGCTTGGTAACCGCCGGAGGTGTGATATAGAGCAGTTCTGCCGTTTTGCTGAAACTTCCCGATTCCGCCACCTTCAAAAACGTTTCCAGTTGTGTGTTATACATCATAATAGCAACTTACTCCAGTTTCTGCTCAATCTGCATTATTAGGGATTCTCCGGCTGAATTATCCATATAATTCTTTGCTGGCAATTTTAGCCGCATCCAGAAAACGCTGAACGGCAGGCGTTGGATTCGGGGAGTGCAGGATACCATAGGGGATGCCGTAATCCCAATCTACTGGAATCACTTTCAGCAATGGGTGGACATTGGCCCAGCCCGGAATTGCCAGCAGCACATCGTTGGTGTTTTCGCAGCGGTTGAAGATGTCCATGCTGTAAAATTCAAAATCCACGATATTTACTTGTGGATGGTGCTGCCATAAATCATCCCGCAGTTCATCTACATAGTGGCTCCATCCACGGTGCATCAGCAGTAGATTTTCGCCGTACAGGTCTGTGATCTGCAAGCGGTCTTTTGCCGCAAGTTTATGATGGATGGAAACCGCGCAGTAAAACGGCCCGCGAACCAGTTCCAGACCGGCACATTTGCGCAGATGCAGCATCGTATCATCAAAGATGCCGCCTACTACATCAATGTTCGTGCCGAGGTTCGCCAGAATTTCCCGTGCATTTTCCGGGGTGTTTTCAAAAGGCACAATCTGGAATTTGATGTCCGGGCAGATGGTCTGCACTTTCGACCACAGTTCCATGAGCAGCTGGGCAGGTGTCATGGGAGAGGAACCAATGCGGATGACGTTGGAATCCTCCTGCATTGCGTTCCGGGCACGAATGACAGAATCATGGCAGTATTGAATGATGTACTTGGCATCCTGATACATGGAACGGCCTGCTTTGGTCAGTGTTAGTCCCCGGCGAGTACGCTCGAACAGCTTGACACCAAGGGAATCTTCCAATAGGTTGATCTGCTTGATGATGGCCGTTGGCGTGATGTAGCTTTCCTCTGCCGCCTTGTTGAAGCTGCCTGCATCCGCCACACAGATGAAGGTTTCCAGCTGATGATTGTACATGAAAACACCTGCCCTTCGGAGATTTCTATAAGAATAGGATAACATCCGATTGTGTTAAAATCAAGAAGTATTCCAGCGAGATAAGCGGTATGCGATTGTAGCAAGCAGGGCAAGTTGGTACCAACTTGCAATTTTTGAATCGGATTTTTCAAATCCAAATTCAAAATGCTTGTTGGGCTGTGCCCAAACCCCGTTTGATCTGCATCGTGCCGATGCAGGCTGCGCGTTTGTTCCAAACACTTCTATAACAAAAAAACAGCCTAGGACTCTCCCACAATGGAAGAATCCTAGGTTGTCATCGTCTATCGGGACTGCGTTTTTTCGGTGGTGTTCTTTTCTTCTGCGAAGAACAGTTCTACATTGCGCTGCGCACGAAGAAGCTCCTGCATCTCGTCTTTTGCTTTGCGGTAGTCCGGGTAGGCGGCTTTCTTTTCCGTCAGCAGCTTGGAATATTCTGCATCCAGTTCCTTGACCTTGGGAAGCTTTTTCAGTTTAGCTTCATCGAAAGCCGTTTTTGCTGCCTTGTGCAGTGTGATCTCTGCGCGATGGTTTTCCAGAAATCGCTTGCTGTATCCGGCCTTGCGGTAGGCATCGTACACCGGGCGTGTTTTTGCGTAGTTGACGATGTGTGTCCGCAGCACGGCAATCTCGGTCATGCGCGTTTCTGCTGCCTTGATGGAATCGCCCAGTTCGTGATAGCGGGCAGTGGCAGCGTCCACACGCTCCTGCATTTCCTCGATGCTGCCGATTTTCTTCTCCTGCAAGAAAATCAGTGTCTTGGACATTTCTTTCAGATTGTACTTTTTTGCCCACCGTGCATAGCCGATGTTCTTGCCCTCGGCCAGCTTTGCCTGCACATCCACCAGAAGATTGAACGGTTTCTCTTTTGGCGGCTGCTTCTGATGTGGGCGATGCTCGGCTTCTCCGGCAATCACCGCTTTCAGTTCTTCTTCGCTGTATCCTGTGCCGAGCGTCCTAAAACGAATGAATCGTTTTTGTCGCTTTCCCTTGACAGAGGTGTATTTTCCGCGCTTGACCTCATAGCCCTGTTGCTCCAGCTTTTGCAGAAAATCTTCGTAGCCTTTGGGCTTTTCCGCCAGAATGTTGTCGAGCACACTGCATAGATGGTCACGATTGCTTTCCTTGGGTGGGTAAAGTGTGCGCTTTTGCCGCTCCCGGTAGGGCTTTTTCTCAATGACGGAGAGCTGATGCTCTAAGCAAATCAGGTCGCTCAGCCGCTGCACGGCCAGCCCGGACAATAAAAAATCCCGGAATTTCCGGGTGCTGTCCAGTGCGGTAGAGTTGTAAATAATGTGATTGTGAATATGCTCCCGGTCTGTGTGAGTGGCAACAATAAAAGCGTACTTGCCTTTGGTAAAACGCATCGCCAGTTCATAGCCTACCTTGTTGGCTTCCTCGGCGGTGATTTCACCGGGTTTGAATGACTGCCGAATCTGATAGGCGATTACATCACTTCTCTGCCTGCGCCCAGTGGCAAGTTCATACTGCCGCTTGGACAGCATAAATTCTTCGTCCACCGTCAGAGGACTGCACTCGTAGCTGCTGACCAGTTCGCCCTGTTCGGTCTTCTCCGGGTTTTGTGCATAGTCTGTGCGGCTTTTCAAGCAGGCCACAACCGATTTTCCTTTGTTTTTGTGCAGCGCAATCAAGCGTGTTGCGGCTATGTCCACCACCTCCTACGGCTTTATCCTTATATAATATGTATCCCCACAGCCGAAGCCGTGGGGCAAAAATCAGAAACCAGCCAGCCAGGAGAGAATCTGTTTGCTAATGGCAATCAGTTCATCCAACCGAATGCGCAAATCTTCCAAATCGGCAGCATAGACCTGACCGCTTTCATTGGCAGCTTTGGCATACTGGTTCAGGTTATTACTGCACATTTGCAGAAGATGGGCCATGCGGCGCAGCTCTGGCAAATCGAGATGCAGACAGTAGCCATCCAGTGCCATCTTGCGCAGATAGGAGCCGATGCTCAAAATACCGCTGGATTCCATCTTGCTCCAGATGCGTTCCAGTTCCTGCTTACTGACGCGGAAATGAAGCTGCTGGTCACGGCGGTCATTCATCGGGCATCACCATCCTTATCCAGATAACTTTTGAACAGTTTGACAGGTTCGGCCTTATCTGACTTTTCTTCCAGAGCCGCCAGCACTGAGGGACGGCGAGGTTCATCCGCCTTTTCTTCCTCGCCCTGTTCCGGCTCGTGCTTTTCGTCTGCATCCAACTGGGCGTTCAGTTCCGCAAGGCGCGCCGACTTTTCGGCCAGTTCTTCCTCCTGCGGGAACGGCTTCTCCACTTCGATCTGCGCTGCGGCCTGCTGCTGTTTGAGGGTGGCCAGTTCGTTTTCGGCAGAAGTGATGCGCTCCGGGAAATTATTCAGAGAGTTGTCCAGACGGATGATGCAGCCGAGTGGGTCTTTGCCCAGTGCTACCGAGTATTTTCGCTGGCCTTTCAAAAGAGCCTGATACTCGCTGTGGTAGGTGTCGAACCGCAGGGACAGTTCAAAGCCGCGATAGCTGCCGATCACTTTTTCTTCACTGTTGGGCAGTTCGGAGCAAGCGAGGAGAAGCCGCTCACCAGCAGTCTTTTTCTCATCGTAGGCCATGCCTTTGATGGTAATGCCGCAGAAGCCCTCTTTCTCCTGCGGATGCACGGCGGCAAGTTCCGCATCCGATTTCAACCCAGTAATATAGGCAGTCGTTTCCTGAATGTCAGCCGGGAATTTTGTGAGCAGCTTATCTTCCAGACGGAACTTCTGGCTTTGGTGGTCGGCTTTCAGAACTTTGAGCTTTGCGACCTGCACATCCAAATCCATCTTCTCTTTGATGAGCGGATTTCCAGCACACAATGCCTTGATCTCCGCATAGGACAATGCCTGTTCGTCCACATCATCACAGGAGCGCACCGGAGATTTGGAAGTCATAATCTGCGAGATAAACCGCTGTTTATATAGGGCTTACGCTCCACTTCTCGTGTTCGGATGCTGCCGATCACGATGTGGACATGAATGTTTTCCGAATGGTT